>NZ_JBVITE010000023.1:0-17599 GCF_055575155.1 Kitasatospora sp. NPDC034533 | reverse complement strand
CGTCGGCTGCGCCTGCTGCGGCTGTTGCGGCGGGTACTCCTGGTACGGCTGCTGGTACTGCCCGGTGGACCAGTCCTCCGGCCGCCGGCCGTCGCTGCGATCAGTCATGCACCGCTCCCGGATCAGTCCCCGCGCGGCGCGTACAGCGCCCGCTTGTCGATGTAGCGGACCACGCCGTCCGGGACGAGGTACCAGACCGGTTCGCCCTTGGCGACCCGGTTGCGGCAGTCCGTGGAGGAGATGGCCAGCGCCGGGACCTCCACCAGCGAGACCCCGCCGACCGGGAGCCCGGCGTCCGACAGGGTGTGCCCCGGGCGGGTGCACCCGATGAAGTGGGCCAGCGAGAAGAGCTCGTCGGAGTCGCGCCAGGACAGAATCTGGGCGAGCGCGTCGGCGCCGGTGATGAAGAAGAGGTCGGCGTCCGGGTGCAGGGTGTGCAGGTCGCGCAGGGTGTCGACGGTGTACGTCGGGCCCTCGCGGTCGATGTCGATCCTGCTGACCGAGAACTGCGGGTTCTCGGCGGTGGCGATGACCGTCATCAGGTAGCGGTCCTCGGCCGGGGTGACGTGGCGGTCGCTCTTCTGCCACGGCTGCCCGGTCGGCACGAAGATCACCTCGTCCAGGTGGAACGCGCTGGCGACCTCACTGGCGGCGACGAGGTGGCCGTGGTGGATCGGGTCGAAGGTGCCGCCCATCACGCCGAGGCGCTTCTTCACCGGTTCCGGTCCGCCGGGATTCCCGGCCTGCTCTCCCATGCCGCCACACCTTACGCGACGCCCGTTGCGGTGCGGGAACGGCCGGGTGGGGGTCTCCGGCAGAGCTGGTGGGGGTTGTCCGCAGATGCGTGAGGGAGCGGCCGACCCGTGGTCGGACGCTCCCCGAGCGGTCCCGGAAGCCGGCTCAGCGGTCCCGGTTGAAGCGGGTGGTGATGAAGAGCAGGACCAGCAGGATGACCAGCGCGGCGCCACCGGTCAGGGCCGGGTTCAGACTGTCGTGGTTGCCCCCCTCGCCCTCGGCGAGCAGGTTCAGAACGGGGAGTGCGGCAGCAGTGCTCATGGTCGGCGGGACCTTCTCGGCTCGGTGGACGGACCAGGGGTTCTTCCGGGCCGGTGAGGGCCCACCCGTCATCGTACGGGTGGTTACACGGCAACCGCTCGGCGGCCCACCGCCACTGACCGGGCGTGAGCACGGGCCGCGGAAGGGGCTCGGGCCGCTGCCGGCGGGGCCCGGACTAGTTGTTCTTGAAGGCGCGGGCCATGATCCAGATCAGCAGGCCGATGCCCACGAAGGACGCGACCACGATGATCCGCAGGAACAGGCCCGGACCGGACTCGTCGGAGATGGGCGCGGCCAGGCTGACAAGCGTGTCGGTGGACATCTGCGGGGGCTCCTCGAACTGCTCGGTACCGCGGCCGGGTCCGGTCTCGGTCATCCAGGCCTCAGGGTAAACCGGCTTCACACCGGCGGCGCCCACCGGCCCCGGCGGCACGCCCCGGCCACCCCGGTCGCCCCGACCGCTGGCCCGCCCCGGCCGCCCCGGTCCGCCCCGGCCGTCCCGGCCGCCCCGGTCCGCCTCGCCCGGCGGCCGGACGGCGCCCCGCCCGGCCCCCGCGCGTACGCTGACCCCGGGGACGAGTACGCAACCACGGACGTTGCACAGACAGTCGTTGCAGGTGAAGACCAGCGGGGGGCGGGCCAGCGGGCCGCGGCCGCCGTCGACCAGGAGGTACTCAGACCATGACCGACCCGACCTCGAAGAGCCCGAGCCGCCGCCGCCAGCGCTTCCCCGGCATATCCACCCGGGCCTGGGAGCACCCGGCGGACCGCTCGGCCCTGGTCGCGCTGCGCAAGCTGACCGGCTTCGACGACATCCTGAAGAAGCTCGCCGGGCTGGTCTCCGAGCGGGCGATCCGGCTGATGTTCCTGGCCACCGCCGTGAAGACCTCCGAGCGCCAGTTCCCTGAGCTGCACGACATGGTCCGCGACGCCGCGTACGTGCTCGACCTAGAGCAGGTCCCGGACCTGTACGTCACCCAGGATCCGACGGTCAACGCGTACTGCATCGGCATCGACACCCCGATCATCGTGATCACCAGCGGCCTGGTCGAGCTGCTCGACGAGGAGGAGCTGCGCTCCGTCATCGGCCACGAGGTCGGCCACGCGATGTCCGGCCACGCCGTCTACCGGACGATGCTGATGATCCTCACCAACATCGCCACCCGGATCGCCTGGGTGCCGCTCGGCAACCTGGCGATCACCGCGATCATCACCGCGCTCAAGGAGTGGTTCCGCAAGGCGGAGCTGTCCAGCGACCGGGCCGGCCTGCTCGCCGGGCAGGACCTCCAGGCGTCCATGCGGGCCCTGATGAAGCTGGCCGGCGGCCACAACCTGGCCGAGATGAACGTCGATGCCTTCCTGGAGCAGGCCGAGGAGTACGAGAAGGCCGGCGACCTGCGCGACGGCGTGCTCAAGGTGCTCCAGCTGCTGCCGCAGACCCACCCCTTCGCGGTGGTCCGGGTCGCCCGGCTGAAGAAGTGGGCGGAGAGCGACGAGTACCGCTCGATCCTGGCCGGCGCCTACCCGCGCCGCGCGGACGACCCGGACGCCTCGGTCAGCGAGCAGTGGAAGGCCGCCGCCGAGCACTACACGACCTCGGTCAAGGAGAGCAAGGACCCGCTGATGGGCCTGCTCCGGGACGTCGCCGGCGGCGCCGCGACCGTCGGCGGCAAGCTCCGCGACACCTTCACCGGGGGCGGCGCCCGCAACGGCTCCTCGACGAACGGCTCCTCGGGCAGCGGCGGCCCGGGCAGCGGCTCCTCGGAGCGCGACGGCGGCTGATCCGCACGGTCCGCGACGGCGGCCGGTGCCCGCCCGGGCGCCGGCCGCCGCGCCGTCCGGGCCCCGCCACTCCCCCGGCCCCCTCACTCCCCCGGCCCCTCGGCCCCCGGCCCCGATCCCCCTCAGCCGCCCGCCAGCACCCCGCACACCTGCCAGCCCGGCAGCGTGTGGTTACCCGGGTCCACCGGCGCCGGCGGCGCGACCGCCGTGCCCTGCGCGGTGGCCAGCACCGGCTGGAGGAAGCCCGCCGTCGAGGTGCCGCAGGGCTCCGGCCCGGCCTGCACCACCGAGTCCACCAGCCGCAGCTGCCCCGAGGCCAGGTCGACCCGGTCGAACTCGAAGGTCAGCTGCCGCCGCACCGTCTCCAGGGTGACCGGCGCTCCGGCCGGGGCCCCGGCCGGCTTCAGCGCGTAGACGAAGGTGTGGTCGGTGGTGACCTCCAGGGTCCCGTCGGCCGCCTCGTCGATCCGCATCGCGCCGACCACCTTCACGGTGTTCGAGGCCAGCGCGACCCGGGCCGGATCGAAGCGCACCATCCAGCCGGTCGCCGCGTGGTGCCGGTCGTCCACCGGCTGCGCGACGCTCGTGTCGAACCCGGCCTGCTCACCGGGCGTGACGAAGGTCCGTACGTCCGCGGTGGCGCCCCGGACGAGCGTGGCCGGGGACAGCGAGGAGGCGACCAGGTAGCGCTGGACGGTGTCGAGCGCCTTGGCCACCTCGATCCGGCTGAAGCTCCCGGCGGCGGCCGCGGTCGGGGTGTTCAGCCCGAGCGTGCCCTCCTCGTAGCCGACGGGCAGCGCGGCGAACGGGTCCGCCGGGTCGGCGACCGGGTGGACCACCGAAGCCGGGGCCAACGCGACCAGACTGACCGTGAGTTGACTGCCCTCGGGGCGTACCGCGGTGCCCGTCGGCGTCCTCACCCCGAAGTACACCGCGGCTCCGAAGGCCAGCAGGATGAGCAGCAGCAGGGCGAGCGCCTGGCGCGGGACGGTGCCCAGCGGGCCGAGCCGCACCCGCGGCCGGGTGGCCTTGCCGAGCGGGCCGGCCAGCCGCTCCCGGGCGGACAGCTCCTGGATCCGGGCAGCCCGCACGAACGATTCGTCGAACACGACGGACCGGAATTCGTCCTCGTTGCCGGAACCGCCCTCGGGCGCACCCTCAGGAGGCTCTCGCGGGTCACCCACACCACCAGGGTAGGCGGACACCACCGCCACCACGAGGGGCCGGGGCGCACATTCCCGGGGACGCTCCGTGACCGGGCGCCCCCGCGACCTCGGCCGAATCCGTGGCCTCGGCCGACCTCACGGGTCAGAACACCTAGCCCGCGGGCGCCGTGACCACCAGCGGCGGCTCGGCCGGTGCCTGCCCCGGGTCGGCCCCGGCGCTGCTGCTGCCGGACTCGGGCCGCCGGGGCGTGCCCGAGGAGCCGCCCACGCCCTGGGAGATCGCCGCGACCGCCACCGCCACCAGGCTCACGCCCATGATCACGGCGAGCACCCAGGCCACCGGCCGGTGCCAGCGCTGCTGCGCCACGTACCGGCCGCGGGCGCGCACCGGGTCGTAGCCGCGCCGCCACCGGCGGCGGTCGGCCGCCCGGTCCGGCCCCGACCAGGGATCGGGGTAGAGGTGGTCCGCGTCGAGTCCGCTCGGGTACGGGCGCAACTCCAGCGGCAGCCCGTCCCCGGCCGGGACGTCATAGCTCCAGCCCGGGCCCGCGGCATCCGGCTCGAACCGCGCCTCGGCAGCGGCGAGTTGCCGCTCCTTGGCGGTCGGCTCGTGCACGGCGGCGGACCGGACGAAGGCCTCATCGAAGACCACGGTGGCGAACTCGTCGTCCGCACCACCGTGGTCGGCACCGTCGGGGTACGGCAAGCCCCCCACATCCTCAGCCACGGGATTCAGCGTATTACCGGCCGGGCGATTTGTCTGTGGCTCCTGCCAGTTGGTCCGTCACACGTGTGACGGCCGGCCTTCGCGCCGCGTTCAGCGCCCGTCCGCGCCCCCGCCCACGGTCTGCGTCCGCTCGCCCCGCACGTGCCCGTCACCAGTGACGATGTACTTGGTGCTGGTCAGCTCGGGCAGGCCCATCGGGCCGCGGGCGTGCAGCTTCTGGGTGGAGATGCCGATCTCCGCGCCGAAGCCGAACTCACCGCCGTCGGTGAAGCGCGTGGAGGCGTTGACGGCCACCGTGGTGGAGTCCACCAGCTGGGTGAAGCGGCGGGCGGCGGCCTGCGAGGTGGTGACGATCGCCTCGGTGTGGCCGGAGGACCAGCGGCGGATGTGCGCGACGGCGGCGTCCAGCGAGGGCACCACGGCGGCGGCCAGGTCCAGCGAGAGGTACTCGGCGCCCCAGTCCTCGTCGGTGGCCGGCACCACGGTGGCCGGGCCGCCCTCGGCGGCCTTCAGCACCGCCGTGTCGCCGTGCACCGTCACCCCGGCCTCGGCGAGCGCCGCCAGCGCCAGCGGCAGGAAGGCCTCCGCGACGTCCTGGTGGACCAGCAGGGTCTCGGCCGCGTTGCAGACGCTGACCCGCTGCGCCTTGGAGTTGAGCAGGATGCCCACGGCCATCGCGAGGTCCGTCTCGGCGTCCACGTAGACGTGGCAGTTGCCGGTGCCGGTCTCGATCACCGGGACGGTCGAGCCCTCGACCACGGTGCGGATCAGCGAGGCGCCGCCGCGCGGGATCAGCACGTCGACGTGGCCGCGGGCGCGCATCAGCTCCCGCACCGAATCGCGGCTCTCCCCCGGCACCAGCTGGACCGCGTCGGCGGGCAGCCCGGCCGCGGCGACGGCGTCGCGCAGCACGGCGACCAGCGCGGTGTTGGAGCGGTAGGCCGAGGCGGAGCCGCGCAGCAGCACCGCGTTGCCGGACTTGAGGCAGAGCGCGGCGGCGTCCGCGGTGACGTTCGGCCGGGCCTCGTAGATGATGCCGACCACGCCGAGCGGCACCCGGACCTGCCGCACGTCCAGGCCGTTGGGCAGCGTGTAGCCGCGCACCACCTCGCCGACCGGGTCGGGCAGGCCGGCCACGTCGCGCACGTCCGAGGCGATCGCGGCGATCCGCTCGTCGGTCAGGGTCAGCCGGTCGATCACCGACTCGGGCGTGCCGGCCGCGCGGGCCCTGGACACGTCCTCGGCGTTGGCCGCGAGGATCTCCGCGGCGCGGGCCACCAGCGCGTCCGCGACCGCCAGCAGCGCGGCGTCCTTGGCCCTGCGCGGCAGCGGGGCGAGCGCGGCGGCGGCCGCCCTGGCTCGGCGCGCTACGGCGAGGACGGGGCTGTCGGCGGTGGCGAGGTCGCTGGTCATGCCGCCAAGAGTAGCGACCGGGTCCGTCCCGCCCGGCCGCGTTTCGCCGGATGAGACGCCGTCGCGACGGCCCCGTACCGGCGGGGCGGCCCCGGTCGCGACGGCCGGTTCCCGGTGGGGGCGGCTCAGTACGGGTGCACCCCGCCCAGGTGCGGCGGCGGATCGCCGAAGCCCTCCGCCACCCGTTTGTGGTACGTCGCCCGGTCGACCACCTCCAGCCCGACGATCTCCCAGGGCGGCAGGTTCGCGGTGACCTTGTGCTCGCCCCACAGCCGCAGCGCGATGGCCGCCGCGTCGTGCAGGTCCCGGGCCTGCTCCCAGTAGCGGATCTCGGCGTGGTCGGCCGCGTAGCGGGCGGTCAGGAAGAACGAGTGGTCGTGCGCCAGTCGCTCCAGCGAGGCGCGCAGCGAGGGCAGCGGGGTGACCTGCCCGGACACGCTCAGCACCACGTGCCACAGCCGGGCCTGCTCGGGGACGGTGGGCGGCTGGGCCGCCCGGTCGCGTTCGGGCCGCAGCCTGCGCACCCCGCCGGGCCGCTGCGGCGGACCGGCCGGCTCGGCGGGGCCGTCCCCGCGCCCGCCGTCGATGCTGGTCAGCCGCCGGCCCGCCGTCCCTGCGGTCAGCGCTGCCTCGCGCCTGCGTTCCACCGGCGGCCTCCTGTTCGGCGATGTCGTGTCGTCCCCACCGGCCCCGCCGGCCCTCGGCCGGCCGGTACGGCTGCGCCCCTCCTCGCCCGTGGCCGGGCCACCGCGGTCCGGAGCGGCCCGTCGTCCGTACTGCGCCGATCGGGACGGGCGGCCGGTGCCGGCCCGCCGGGCCGGTCAGCCGCGCAGAACGACCAGGTCGTCGCGGTGGACGACCTCGCGCTCGTACCCGGCGCCGAACTCCTGGGCCAGGTCGCGGGTGGACCGGCCGAGCAGGCGGGGCAACTCCCTCGCATCAAAGTTGACCAGTCCGCGAGCCACGATGTGGCCGTTTTCGGCAATAAGGTCCACCGGATCACCCGCGGCGAACTCCCCGTCGACCCTGGTGACCCCGGCCGGCAGTAGCGAGGCGCCGCCGGAGACGACCGCGCGGACGGCGCCCTCGTCCAGGTGCAGCGCCCCGCGCGGGCTGCTCGCGTGGGCCAGCCAGAGCATCCGGTCGGAGGTGCGGCTGCCGGTGCGCAGGAAGAGCGTGCCGGTGGGCCGGCCGGCCAGCGCGTCGGCGGCCTGGCTGGCGGCGGTGAGCACCACCGGGATGCCGGCGCCGGTGGCGATCCGGGCCGCCTCGACCTTGGTGACCATGCCGCCGGTGCCGACCCCGGCCTTGCCGGCGCTGCCGATCTCGATGCCGTCGAGGTCCTGCGGGCCGCGCACCTCGGCGATCCGGCTGGTGCCGGGGCGGGACGGGTCGCCGTCGTACAGGCCGTCGACGTCGGAGAGCAGCACCAGCAGGTCGGCCCGGACCAGGTGGGCGACGAGGGCGGCGAGCCGGTCGTTGTCACCGAACTTGATTTCGGCGGTGGCGACGGTGTCGTTCTCGTTGACGATCGGCATCGCGCCCATCGCCAGCAGCTGGTCCAGGGTGCGGTAGGCGTTGCGGTAGTGGGCGCGCCGGCTGGCGTCCTCGGCGGTGAGGAGCACCTGGCCGACCCGGATGCCGTACCGGGCGAAGGAGGCGGTGTACCGGGCGACCAGCAGGCCCTGGCCGACGCTGGCGGCGGCCTGCTGGCGGGCCAGGTCCTTGGGACGCCGGTCCAGGCCGAGCGGGGCGAGCCCGGCGGCGATGGCGCCGGAGGAGACGAGGACGACCTCCGGTGCCTCGGGGCGGGCCCGCACCTTGGCGAGCGCGTCCACCAGGGCGTCGACGCGGTCGGCGTCCAGGCCGCCGCCCGCCGTGGTCAGGGAGGAGGAGCCGACCTTGACGACGATCCGCCGTGCGGTCAGCACTTCCTCACGCAGAGAGTCCTCGCTCATCTCGCTGTACGCCCTTCCGGTGTGGTGCGGGTGCGGCGGGCCCGGGGCCGGCCGCCGACCCCCGAAATCTACGCGATCCCGACAGGTCACCCCCGGGGTGTTTCACCGGCTGGACCCGGGCCGGTCACGGGCTCGCCACAGCCGTTCCACCGATCCGGGGGGCTGGTATGGTCCCTGACCGCAAGCCAGATCGGGGGACGGCTTCTTGCCCGCTGTACCCATGTCTTCGACCCTTCGTTTCACGACGGGCGGCGCCGCACTGGGCAAAGGCCGGCAACGGTCGCGGTCGCGCGCCCAGGAGAACAGCGCATCATGCGTTCGTACACCACCAAGCTGACCGTCGCCGCGCTCGCGGCGGCCACCGCCCTGTCGCTCGCGGCCTGCGGGCCGGACAACGCGGACACTCCGGCCGGTGCCGGCGCCGCCACCGGCGCGGCTCCGGCACAGACCGGCGCGGCTCCGGGCAGCCAGACCGGCGCGGCTCCGGGGGCCGCCTCCGGCGGCGCGACCGGCGGTTCGACCGCGGCCCCCTCGGGCGCGGCGACCGGCGCCACGGCCGGGGCCACGGGCGGGGCCGGTACGGCCGGCGGCGGGGCCGGCGGGGGCGTTCCGGCGGCGGCCACCAGCGTGAAGATCGGCCAGAGCGCCACCGTGGACTTCGCCGACAAGACCGCCAAGGTCGCCACCAAGCTGGAGATCACCGTCACCGGCATCGAGGTCGGCTCGCTCCAGGAGCTCACCGCCGCCAAGGTCACCACCGCCGGCCTGGAGGGCCGCACCCCGATGTACGTCAGCTACACCATCAAGAACCTCGGGGACGCCAGCCTCTCCTTCACCGCTCCGGACTCCAAGTTCGTCGTCTTCGACACCACCGGCAAGAAGGGCATCAACGCCATGACCGCCGCCACCCCGCTGCCCAAGTGCACCGGCGCGAAGTTCCAGGGCGTGGCCAAGAGCGCCGAGGTCAAGGGCTGCACCATCATCGCCACCACCGGGAACACCCCGGCCGCGGTCGGCTACACCGACCTGGTCGACCCGCTCAAGCTCCAGGCCGCCTGGGCGAAGTGACGCGCCGTCACCGCTGACGACGCGGACGGCCCCCGCCACCTCGGCAGGTGGCGGGGGCCGTCGGACGCTCAGCGGACCCGGAGGGCTCAGTAGTCCTCGTCGTCGCCCTCGATGGCGGCCTGGCGGCCGCTGGAGAGCGCCTCGAAGGCGAGGAACTCGGCCTCGGCCGCGTCCCGGCCCTTCTGCTTCTCGCGGCGGCGGTCGACGGCCGGGCGCTGGGTCTCGAAGCGGTGGTCCTCACCGCGGCGGCCGAGCATCTCGGCGCCGGCGGCCATGGTCGGCTCCCAGTCGAAGACGACGGCGTTCTCGTCCGGGCCGATGATGACGGTGTCGCCCTCGTGCGCCCCGACCTTCCACAGCTCCTGCTCGACGCCGAGGCGGGCCAGCCGGTCGGCGAGGTAGCCGACGGCCTCGTCGTTGGCGAAGTCGGTCTGGCGGACCCAGCGCTCCGGCTTGACGCCGCGGATGCGGTAGGCGCCGTCCTCCTCGGTGATGGTGAAGCCCGCGTCGTCGACGGCCTTGGGCCGCAGCACGATCCGGGTGGACTCCTCGGCCGGCTTGGCGGCGCGGGCCTCGGCGACGATCCCGGCCATCGCGAAGCTCAGCTCGCGCAGGCCCTTGCGGGAGGCGGCGGAGACCTCGAACACCCGGTAGCCGCGCTCCTCCAGGGAGGCGCGGGTCAGGTCGGCGATGTCCTGGCCGTCCGGGACGTCCACCTTGTTGAGCGCGACCAGGCGCGGGCGGTCGTCCAGGCCGCCGTACTCGGCGAGTTCGGCCTCGATGGTCTCCAGGTCGCTCAGCGGGTCGCGGCCGGGCTCCAGGGTGGCGCAGTCCAGCACGTGCACCAGCACCGAGCAGCGCTCGACGTGCCGCAGGAACTCCAGGCCGAGGCCGCGGCCCTGGCTGGCCCCCGGGATCAGGCCGGGCACGTCGGCGATGGTGTAGACGGTCTCGCCCGCGGTGACCACGCCGAGGTTGGGGATGAGGGTGGTGAACGGGTAGTCCGCGATCTTCGGCTTGGCGGCGGAGAGCACCGAGATCAGCGAGGACTTGCCGGCGCTCGGGTAGCCCACCAGGGCCACGTCGGCGACGGACTTGAGCTCCATGACGATGTCACGGGCCTCGCCGGGCTCGCCGAGCAGCGCGAAGCCGGGCGCCTTGCGGCGGGCCGAGGCCAGCGCGGCGTTGCCGAGGCCGCCGCGGCCGCCCTGGGCGGCGACGAAGCTGGTGCCGTGCCCGACGAGGTCGGCCAGGACGTTGCCCTTGCGGTCCAGCACCACGGTGCCGTCCGGCACCAGCAGGACGAGGTCCTCGCCGTCCGCGCCGGTGCGGTGGCCGCCCGCGCCCGGCTTGCCGTTGGTGGCCTTGCGCTTGGGCGAGTGGTGGTACTCGAGCAGGGTGGTGACCTGCGAGTCCACGGTGAGGATGACGCTGCCGCCCTCACCGCCGTTGCCGCCGTCCGGCCCGCCGAGCGGCTTGAACTTCTCGCGGTGCACGGAGGCGCAGCCGTGGCCCCCGTTACCCGCGGCGACGTGAAGTTCGACGCGGTCCACGAAGGTGGTCATGGGGTGTGCCTCCAGTGCGCGAGAGTCTGCTTGCTACCTGCGTAAAGCGCGAAGGGTGGACCGGAGAATTCCGGCCCACCCTTCACTGTGGGTCTTCTCAGACCCGGGAGTCCGCGGGGACTCAGGCCTCGACGGCCACGATGTTGACGACCTTGCGGCCGCGACGGTTGCCGAACTGCACCGCACCGGCGGTCAGCGCGAACAGGGTGTCGTCGCCACCGCGACCGACACCGGCACCCGGGTGGAAGTGGGTGCCGCGCTGGCGGACGAGGATCTCGCCGGCCGAGACGACCTGGCCGCCGAAGCGCTTCACGCCGAGGCGCTGGGCGTTCGAGTCGCGGCCGTTACGAGTAGAGCTTGCGCCCTTCTTGTGTGCCATCTTTCGCTATCCCCTTACTTGCTGACCGAGTCGATGCTGGTGATGCGCACCGCGGTGTGCTGCTGACGGTGACCCTGACGACGGCGGTAGCCGGTCTTGTTCTTGTAGCGCAGGATGACGATCTTGTCACCCTTGGTCTGGTCGACCACCTCGGCGTGAGCCTTCACGCCGGCCAGGACCCACGGGTCGGAGGTGACGGCGTCACCGTCGACGACGAGGATGGTCGAGAGCTCGACCGAGTCACCCGGCTTGGCCTCGATGCGGTCGATCTCCAGCACGTCGCCCACGGCGACCTTGTGCTGGCGGCCGCCTGCGCGAACGATCGCGTACATGCGGTACCTGCTTTCCTTGCTCGGTCGGAACCCCCGACGCCAGCCACCTGGGTACGGACACAGGGGCCTCTTCCCGGCCCTCCGCGCGAACGCGGCGACCCCGGGAAGGTGATGTGCTCGGGAGCATGGCGTAGACACGCCGATGGTCAAGAATACGGACCGGCCGCCCCAGGGGCAAACCGGCCCGTACGGCCCGGGGCGGGAGTCGATCCCGCCCCGGGGCGTGGGCACTACTCGGCTGCCGTATCACCCTCGGCGGCCGCGGCCTTCTTGGCCGCCGCGCTCGTCCGCTTGGTCGCGGTCTTGCGGGCGGTGGTCTTCTTGGCCGCCGCGGTGGTCTTCTTGGCGGCGGTCTTCTTCGCGGCGGTCTTGCGGGCGGCCCGCTTCTTCGGCGCCGGAGCCTCCTCGGCGGGAGCCTCCTCGACCGGCGCCTCGACGGTCTCGGCGGCCTCGGGCGCCTCGACGGCCTCGGGGGCCTCCGCGACGGTCTCGGTAGCGGCCTCGGCAACGGCCGGAGCCTCGACGACCGCGGCCTCCGCGACCACGACCGGCTCGCCCGGCGCCTCGGCGACGGCTTCGGCGGCGGCCTCGGCGGCGGCCGGAGCCGCGGCCTCCAGGGCCGCCTCCAGCGCTGCCTCGGCCTTCGCCTGGAGCACCACGATCTCGGCGTTGTTCGGCGAACCGGCCGGAGCCGTCGCCTTGCGCACCGCCCGGCGGCGCGGACGGCCCGCCGGAGCGGACACCGGCGCCTCGACGGCCGGAGCCTCGGCCACGGCCGCCTCGGCGGCGGGAGCCTCCGCGGCCTCCTCGGCCGGCGCCTCGACGCCCGGGACCTCCAGGGCCAGCTGGCCCTCGATCTCCTCGCGCACCGGCTCGGCCGGCTCGACGAGGTCCTCGACCGGCTCCGCCACGGCGGCCACCGCGGCCTCGACGGCCTGCGGCTCCTCGTGGCCCGCGCCGCCCTTGCCCCGGCGACGGCGCTTGCCGCCGCCCGAGCCGGCCTCGCCCGCCGCCACGGGGGCGTGGACGTGGGCGCTCGGCTGCTCCATGTGGACGATCACGCCGCGGCCGTTGCAGTGCACGCACGGCTCGGAGAAGGACTCCAGCAGGCCCTGGCCGACCCGCTTGCGGGTCATCTGGACCAGGCCCAGCGAGGTGACCTCGGCCACCTGGTGCTTGGTCCGGTCCCGGCCCAGGCACTCCAGCAGGCGGCGCAGCACCAGGTCCCGGTTGGACTCCAGCACCATGTCGATGAAGTCGATCACGATGATGCCGCCGAGGTCGCGCAGCCGCAGCTGGCGCACGATCTCCTCGGCCGCCTCGATGTTGTTCCGGGTGACCGTCTCCTCCAGGTTGCCGCCCTGGCCGACGAACTTCCCGGTGTTGACGTCGATGACGACCATCGCCTCGGTGCGGTCGATCACCAGCGAACCGCCGCTGGGCAGCCAGACCTTGCGGTCCAGCGCCTTCATCAGCTGCTCGTCGATCCGGTAGGTGGCGAACACGTCCACCTCGGAGGTCCACCGCTGGAGCCGCTCGGCGAGGTCCGGGGCCACGTTGGAGACGTACTCGTGGATGGTCTTCCACGCCTCGTCGCCGGAGACGATGACCTTGGTGAAGTCCTCGTTGAAGATGTCGCGGACGACCCGGACGGTCATGTCCGGCTCGCCGTACAGCAGCGCCGGGGCGTTGCCGGTCGCGGCCTTCTTCTGGATGTCCTCCCACTGCTGCTGGAGGCGCTGGACGTCCCGGGTCAGCTCCTCCTCGGAGGCGCCCTCGGCGGCGGTGCGCACGATGACGCCCGCGTCGTCCGGGACGATCTTCTTCAGGATCTGCTTCAGGCGGGCGCGCTCGTTCTCGGGCAGCTTGCGCGAGATGCCGGTCATCGAGCCCTCGGGCACGTACACCAGGTAGCGGCCGGGCAGCGAGATCTGGCTGGTCAGGCGGGCGCCCTTGTGGCCGATCGGGTCCTTGGAGACCTGCACCAGCACGGACTGGCCGGACTTCAGCACCGACTCGATCCGGCGCGGGCCGCCGTGGCCGCCCAGCGCGCCGAAGTTGACCTCACCGGCGTACAGCACCGCGTTGCGGCCCTTGCCGATGTCGACGAAGGCGGCCTCCATCGACGGCAGCACGTTCTGGACCTTGCCCAGGTAGACGTTGCCGACGTACGAGGTGGCCTGCTCCTTGTTGACGTAGTGCTCGACCAGCACGCCGTCCTCAAGGACGCCGATCTGGGTGCGCTGGCCGTTCTGGCGCACCACCATGACGCGCTCGACCGACTCGCGGCGGGCCAGGAACTCGGCCTCGGTGATGATCGGCACCCGGCGGCGGCCCAGCTCGCGGCCCTCGCGGCGGCGCTGCTTCTTGGCCTCCAGGCGGGTGGAGCCCTTGATGGACTGCACCTCGTCCGGGTCGAAGGACGGCTCGGTGGAGCGGCGGCGCGGCTCGCGCACCTTCACCACCGTGCGGACGCCGTCCTCGGTGGTCTCGGCGGTCTCCACGGCGCCGGCCTCACCGCTGCGGCGGCGACGGCGGCGACGGCGGCGCGACGAGGACAGGCCGGCGGCCAGGTCGTCGTCCTCCTCGCCCTCCTCGTCGGCGACGGCCTCGGCCGGCTCCTCGGCGGTGGGCTGCTCGGCCTCGGCGGCCTCGAACTCCTCGGCCTCGCCACGGCGGCGGCGACGGCCGCCCCGGCGGCGACGGCGCGACGGACGGCCGTCCTCCTCCCACTCGCCCTCGGTCTCCGGACCGGCGGCGGGGACCTCCACGGCGGGGGTCTCGGCGGCGGGCGCCTCGACGACGGGCGCGGGGGCCGCCACCGGGGCCTGCGCCTGGGGCTGGGCCTTGCCGGCCGGCTTGCGGCGGGTCGGCTCCACCCGGGTGCGGACCCGGCGACGGCGGCCGACGCCGCTGTACTCGTACTCGTCGTCGTCCTCGCGCTCGACCGCGGCCGGGGCCTCGGCCGGCGCCGGGGCGGCGGCGGGCTGCTGCGGCGCGGCCGGCGTGGACGGCGCGACGAAGGGGGCCGGCTCCTGGAACACCGGGGCCTGGAAGACGGCGGTGGCCGGACGGACCGCGCGGCGGCGCACCCGGTGGTGCGGCTCGGCCTCGGCGGCCGGGGCGGCCGGAGCGGGCTCGGCCACCGGCTGGGCGGCGGGAGCCTCGGTGACGGCCTCGGCCGCCTCCTCCTCGGGCTCCTCGACGGCGGGCTCCTCGGCCTGCGGCTCCTCGACCGGGGCCTCGACGACCGGCGCGGCCTCGACCACGCGACGGCGGCGGGGGCGGCGGGCCGGAGCGGCGGGGGCCTCCTCGGCCACCGGCTCCACGGCGGGGGCCTCGGCCTCGACGGCGGGGGCACCGGCGGGGGCCTCGGCGCGCTTGCGGGTGCGGCGGGCCCGGACCGGCTTCTCGGCCTTCTCGTCCTTGTCCGCCTTCTCGGCGGTCCCGGCCTTCTCAGCGGTCGCGCCCGCCGGGGCCTGCTCGGCCTCCGGCGCGGTGACCACGACCGGAGCGGCCTCCGGAGCCCCGGCGGGGGCCTCGGCCCGCTTGCGGGTCCGGCGCGCCCGGACCGGCTTCTCGGCGGCCGGCTCGGCCTCCGGCTCCGCGGCCGGAGCGGGGGCGGCCGGAGCCGGGGCGGCGGCCGTCAGCTCGGCGGCCGGCAGCACGGTCTCGGCCGCCTCGGCGGCGGCACCTTGCGGGGCACCGGCCGGGCGGGACACCGCACGGCGACGACGGCGCGGAGGCGCGGCGGACGCGCCCTCGCCGCCGGTCGCGGCGGTTTCGTTCTGTTCCGTGGCCGCAGTCTGCTGCGGATCGGTGTTATCGAGCATGCGGGTGGATCTCCCGTCAGGCCCCCGGGCTCCGCATCCGGGCACGGCACGGCACCGATGGGCGGCCGGCATCGCGACGATGCCCGGACCGCACCTTTGGACGGTGCCGCCGCGCGGACGCGAGGCCGCACAGGGGCTCGTAGTCTCGCTCGGCGCCCCGCGCTCGGCGGGGTGTCGAAAGTCTTCTGGTCTGACCAGTCTTCTGAGGTTTTCCCAAGCTGCGCCGTCCCCCAACCCCGGGTGGCTCCCGGACGGGGTCCCGGACCGGCCGACCTTCCAGGTCGGCAGGCCCCGGGTGGCAGGCCTGCGCTGCGGCGACGCTCGCTCCCCTGGGGAGCCGCGGAAACCCTGGAGGACCGTCGGGTCCAGTGAGGCACTGGACCCGGCCTCCCCCCGCTAGGCGGACGCGGTAGCGTGCGGCTCCGCAGTCGGCTCCGAGCCGACCGGAGCCGCCGCGCGGTCGAGCGCCAGCGGGTCGGTCACCGTGCCGGCCTCCTCGTCGAGCGGCCCCTGCGCCAGCCTGGTCACCTCTGCGGGGACCGGCGGCGCCAGGTCGGCCGTCGCACGGAGACCGGACAATACGTCGTCGGGTCGTACGGCGGGTGTGGCGTGTCGTACTACCAGGCGCAGTATCGCACAGGGACGGCCGGTCCGAACATCGTGGTCCGTTCCGGCACCGGCGTCCGCACCGGCCTCGACCTGCGCCGGGACGGCTTCCAGCGCCGCCACCGCGCCCCGCGCGTCGAAGACCCGCAGGCCGTTCTTGGTGCGTCGCTCGACCTCGACCCGCTCGGCGGCGAGGAAGCGCGCGACCGCCTCGGCGGCGGCGTCCGGCTCGACGCCGTCCAGCCGGACCAGCCACTCGGAGGCCTCCAGGCGCTCCACGAAGTTCGGCGTCCGCACCTCGACCGCGTCGATCACGTCCAGGCCGGCCGGCAGCGACTCGTCCAGCTGCGCCCGCAGCTGCTCGGGATCGCGCACGGCGGCCAGGCCGATCTCCAGGTACTCCGCCTCGCTCGCCACCCCGGTCGGGGCCGCGTTCGCGTAGGAGACCTTCGGGTGCGGGGTGAAGCCGGCCGAGTAGGCCATCGGAACGGCGGACCGGCGCAGAGCGCGCTCGAAGGCGCGCTGGAAGTCGCGGTGGCTGGTGAAGCGGAGCCGGCCGCGCTTGGTGTAGCGGAGACGAATCCGCTGCACCGTCGGCGCGGGCGGCGGACCGTCGGGCGTACGGCGTGCCAGGGTCGCTCAGTCCTTAGTCAGTTGTCCCCGTCCGGCGCGGCGTCTTCCCGCCACTGTCCGGACTCTGTCACCTCAAAGGGTACGCGCCCCGCCACCCCCCTCGCTCCGCCCCTGGTCAGAGCCGCTCCTCAGTCCAGCGACCCGGGCTCGGCCAGCCACCTGGCACTGAGGTCGGTGTGCTTCGCGATGGTCTCGAAGTCCCGGTCGTAGTGCAGCACGGTCAGCCCGTGGTGCATCGCCGTGACCGCGACGACGAGGTCGACCACGCCGGCGCACCGGTGGCTGCCCGTTTCGGCGAGTCGGATCTGCAGGGCCCGGACGTCACGCCAGACCTCGTCGGGCACGACACACCACGTGTACAGCCGCTCGAACTGTGCTTGCATCGCCCGCATTTCAGCGGCCGACCGGGCCGAGTACAGCAGCTCGCCCTCGGTCGGGGCGCACATTCCGATCTTCCCCGCCGCCAGGGCCTCACCCCAGAGCGACAACGCTGCCGGCTTCGTGATCAGCCGCGCCGCCGCCGAGGTGTCGATCAGGAAGCCTTCCCGTGCCCCCATTCAGCCCCACCCTGCTTTCCGCGCCGGACCTCGTCCTTGAACCCGGGCTCCATCAACTTGTCGAACGCGCCGTCCTCAGCGAGCCGGATCAACTCCTGCAGTGCGAGCTCCCTGCGACGCCGCGCCCCTATCTCCGCGAGCGCAGCGTTGACGGTGTCCTTCTTCGTCGTGGTCCCGAGCACTTCGGCGGCCAGGGCCAGCGCCTCTTCATCGAGGTCGATCATCGTCTTGGCCATACGCTACACCTCCACTCGGATATATCGCACATCCACTCATGACAATACATTGGGCGCCATGGAAAATGCATCAGACCCTGCACTGATCCATCCAGTGCAGGGTCTGATGCTTATACGACTACTTGTTGACGACCGTCAGAGGCAGCAGCTTCTTGCCCGTCGGGCCGATCTGGATCTGGGTGTCCATCTGCGGCTAGTGCCGCATCAGGCAACGTTCGCCCCGTTGTGATGTATCGCCCGGTTGCTGTGCCGGGCGACGCTGGACCGTCAGAATGATCACGTGGCTGA
>NZ_JBVITE010000022.1:0-103719 GCF_055575155.1 Kitasatospora sp. NPDC034533 | reverse complement strand
CCGCCGCGATCTGGCACAACGACCAGACCGGGCAGCCCGTCATGCGTTCCCTCACCGCGTACGACCACTGAACCCCTTGGCATCAATCATCTAGGGGGTACCCGTCGCCGTCGTCGCGATGCCGCCGTCCACCGGGATGACGGTGCCCGTGAGGTAGGCCCCGGCCCTGCTGGCGAGGAACACGGCGACACCCGCCATGTCGTCGTCGCGGCCGAGCCGGCGCAGAGGGGCCGCCGCCGCGATCGTGTCGCCGATGGCATCGAGCGCGGACGCCGTCATCCGTGACGGGAACACTCCGGGTGCTACCGCGTTCACCGTGACGTGCTGAGGGCCCAGCTCCCTGGCGAGCACATGGGTGAGTTGATGGAGTGCCGCCTTGCTGCTCGCGTACGAGTAGTTGGGCGACTGGGCGACGTGGATGGCAGCGATGCTGCCGATGTTGATGATCCGCGCGGGATCGTCGACGGTGCCCGCCCGGCGAAGTGCGGGAAGCAGCGCCTGCACCAGCCAGAACGGCGCCTTGAGGTTGAGGTCGATCACTGTGTCCCACGCCTCGTCCGGGAACGTCGCCAGCGGCTCGCGCCACATCGCTCCCGCGTTGTTGACAAGGATGTCCAGGCGTTCCGAGTCGGCCTCGACGAGATCGGCGAGGCGCCGGCACTCGTCGTGCCGGGACAGGTCGGCGGGAATTGCTCGGACGTCGCCGAATTCGGACATCAGGTGCTGCGCCTCCGCGCACGCGTCCGCCTTGCGTGAGCTGATGACGACGCGGGCGCCCGCCTGGAGGAGACCGCGCGCCATCATCATGCCGATTCCCTTGGTACCGCCGGTGACAAGGGCGTACTTCCCGCTCAGGTCGAAGAGTTCTGTACGAGTGGTGAATTCGGCGTCCGCCATGGATCTCCGTCCCTTCTGCCGTGAAACGATGCGCCGACACGGTCGCGCACGCATGCGGGGCAGCTGAATCGAACTGGTGGGGAAAAGGCCTGCAACGCGTTTCCATGGGCGTTGTCGGCGCTTTCGACTCAACCAGGTTGACAGGCGTCCGTGGCGTCTGGGAGACCCTGGTGAGACCGGTACTGTCAGAACCCCTTTGCCCGGTGCGCTGAGTCCGGAGATAGCCGAGATCCTCCCGGGCCGGCCGGGCCGGAATCGCCGTTGCACACGGTCTGGTCGAGGCTCTTCCGCCCGGCTACGGCCGGTAGCGCCCGGCGAGGTCGCCGTAGCCGCCCGCCGTCCAGACCCTCTCGCGGAACTCCGCGAGGTCGAGCGCCCCCGTGCCCTGTCCGGCGGTGGGCGGGAAGTGCGCGGTGCCGCAACGGGCGCAGTACCAGGCCTGGTTCCAGAGCCGTTCGGCACGGGGCCGGCCCTCCAGTCGCCGCCGCCTGGCGAGGAACAGCGCGATCGCGCCCGCCACCAGCGCGACCGCGACGGCCAGGAGGACGTAGGACACCAGGAGCACGGTCGGGGTGCCGTGCGCGTCGGCGAGGGGGCCGGCGCGGGTACGGCGTCGTTGATCGGCATGTGCGAAGTCCCCCGAAAGCATGGCGGTCGAGCGACCGTTCGCATCCGGATGGACGCCGCCGCACGGCTCGCGGTTGCGGCCCCCGGAGGCCGGGAGGTGCGCCGGTGCGGGCGGGGCGGGAGGACGGCGCCATTCCGTCAACCTGGCATATTCCGTCCTCCTGGACGGACTTGAAAGCGACCCCGCGCAGCAGCAGAGTGTTGGCCAGTGAACCGGCACCATCGATACGAGGAGGATGCAATGACGCAGACGCCCGTACCGTGGGGCATCGGCAGGATGGCGCCGTACGCGGCCACCGCTGCCACGCTCCCGGCGCTCACGCCCGTGATCGACCCCGAGACGCAGATCGCGGTCGTCGTGGACGAGGACGGCCGCACGGTGGAACTGGGTTCCCACGGCACCAGCACCAGCGGGCTCACCCCGACCACCACCCGCCCCGGCGACGGGGCCGCGCCGGGCGGCGCGACGGACACCGACAGCACCGAGTCCTACGACCAGGATCAGAGCGGCAGTTGACGCTCCACCGCACACGGCCGGTGCTGGTCCTGACCAACCCCTACGACGTCACCGCGGACGTCGTCCTGCGCGTCCTCGCGCGACGCCGCGTCCCCGTGGTCCGTCTCGACCCCGGCACCGACCTGCACACGGGCTCCTCGCTGACCGCCTCGTTCCGTACCGGCGGCCGGCGGGGCACCCTGCGCACCCCGAGCCGTGAGCTCGACCTCACCGAGGTGGGGTCCGTGTGGGTGCGCCGGGCCTCGCCCTACGAGGGGCCGGCCGACCTCGACGGCCCGGAGCGCCGCTTCGCGGCCTCGCAGTCCCTGTGGGGCGCGGGCGGCGTCCTCGCCTCCCTCCCCGGGGCGCACTACGTCAACCACCCGTGGGCCAACCGCGCCGCGGAGCACAAGCCCGCCCAGCTCGCCGCCGCGCAGCGCTGCGGGTTCGCCGTCCCGGACACCCTGATCACCAACGACCCCGAGGAGGCACGGGACTTCGTGGCGGTCCAGCCCGCCGGGGCGGTCTACAAGCCCGTGTGGAACACCCCGTACGCCGTCGACGGCGAGCCGCGGGCGGTGTGGGTGCGGGAGGTGCGGGCGCGGGAGATCACGGACGCGGTCCGGGCCTGCCCGCACCTGTTCCAGGCCCGGGTGCCCAAGGCGTTCGACGTCCGGGTGACCGCCGTCGGCGACCGGCTGTTCGGGGTGCGGATCGACAGCCCGGACCTCGACTGGCGCCGCCGCCAGGACCTGATGGCCTGTACGCCGATCGCCGTGCCCGAGCCGGTCGCGCGGTCCGTGGCCGGCTACCTGGACCACTTCCGGCTGGTGTTCGGGGCGTTCGACTTCGTCGTGACGGATGACGGCGACTGGTCCTTCCTCGAATGCAACCCCAACGGTCAGTGGGCGTGGCAGCCGACCGGGACCACCGAGCGGATCGCCCACGCCCTCGCCGACGAGCTACAGAGAGGCCCCGACGCATGAGCACCTCCCAAGAGCTGCGCGCCACCTTGGTGGCCGGCCTCGCCGAGAACGGCGCGCTGTCCGATCCGGCCTGGATCAAGGCGGCCGAGGCGGTTCCCCGCGAGCTCTTCGCCGGGTCCTACTTCGTCCCGGTCGAGGGCAGCGACCCGACCGGCTACCGGGCGGTGCGGCCGACGGACCCCGGCTGGCTGGAGGGGGTCTACAGCGACCGCACGCTCGTCACCCAGCTCGACGGCCGCATCGGCGCCGACGACGTGGGCGGCGCGGAGCCGGTGGTCGGGGCCCCCTCGTCCTCCTCGACCCTGCCGTCCCTCGTCCTCGGGATGTGGCAGCTGCTCGGGACGGACAGCGGGCACCGCGTCCTGGAGATCGGCACCGGCACCGGCTACTCCACCGCCCTCGGTGCCCACCGGCTCGGGGACGCGAACGTCACCAGCGTCGAGTACGACCCGCGGGTGGCCGAGCGCGCCGCCGCCGCCCTGCGGGCCGCCGGCTACGCGCCCCGCCTGGTCGTCGGCGACGGGCTGCGCGGCGACCCGGGCGGCGGCTCCTACGACCGGCTGATCGCCACCTGTTCGGTCCGCTACCTGCCGCTGCCCTGGCTGCACCAGGTGAGACCGGGCGGCCGCATCCTGGTCACCGTGTCGGGCTGGAGCTACGCCTCGGGCCTGGCGGAGCTCACCGTGACCGGGCCCGGCGAGGCCACCGGCCGCTTCCTGCCGGGCCACACCAGCTTCATGATCGCCCGCCCGCACGACCGCCCCCCGCACCCGGCCCTCGCGATGCTGCCCGGCGACGAGCGGCCGAGCGTGATCGACCCGGCCGTCCTCGACGACTGGACCGGCGGCTGGGTCGCCCAGCTCGCCGCCCCCTCCGCCGAGCGCATGGGCGCCGGAGGGGCGCAGATCCTCTCCGACGTGGCCACCGGCTCCCAGGCCCGCACCGCGCCCCGCCCCGACGGGGGGTGGACCGTCACCCAGCGCGGCCCGCTGCGGCTGTGGGACCGGGTCGAAGAAGCCGTGCGGCTGTGGCGGAGGGCGGGCGAGCCGCACCAGGACGGCTTCGGGATCACGGTCTCGGCGGCCGGACAGCGGGTGTGGATCGGCGAGGAGGACGGCCCGGGCTGGAACCTGCCGATCTGATCCGGGGCCGTCGCCTCACGCGGCGCCTTCCCGGCCGCGCGCCGCGCCCGGCGGAGGTGCCGCTTGGTCACGGCCGCCTTGGTCACGGCCGGTTCGGCGGCGGGGCCAGGGCGTTCACCCGCCCGGTCACACCGGGCCGGCCCAGGCCTCCGCGCCGAAGGCCGCCTTGATCTCGGAGACGATGGTGGCGGCGTCCACGGTGGCGGGCAGGCCGTAGACGGTCGTCTTGCGGGAGTCGCGGACCACGAGGCGCAGCGGGGTGTCACCGGGGTGGGCGGCGAGGATCCGCTTGAGTTCGGCGACGGACCGCGGGGTGACCTTGTGCGCGGGCAGCAGGATCCGGGCCGGCGGCCCGCCGGTGTGCTCGGCGGCGGACAGGTCCAGCAGCTCGATCTCCCGGCCGTGCAGGCTCAGGGCGCCGTCGCGTTCCTCGATCCGGCCGCGGACGGCGACGGCGTTGTCCTCGGCCAGGGCGTGCCGCACGAGCGGGTACACGGCGGGGAAGAAGAGGACCTCCAGGCCGGCGTCGCGGTCGGCGAGGGTGGCGACCGCCCAGGGGTTGCCCTTCTTGGTGACCTTGTGCCGGACGTCGGTGACCAGCCCGCTGAGCCGGATGTCGCCGCTGGTGCGGCCGGAGGTCAGGAGGTCGGCGACGGAGCAGTCCCGGGCGGCGGCGAGGAGGTGCTCGGCGCCGTCCAGGGGGTGGGCGGAGACGTAGAGTCCGAGCATCTCCCGTTCGGTGGCGAGGAGTTGGCGGCGCGGCCACTCGGTGTCGTCGGCGGGAGCGTCGAGCCCGAAGGCGGGGAGGGTGTCGTCCGTGGCGGCGGCGTCGGCGAACAGGTCGTGCTGGCCGAGGCCGGCCGCCTTCTTGACCGGGATGACCGCGTCGATGGACCTCTCGTGGACGGCGGCGAGGCCCTGGCGGGTGTGCCCGAGGGAGTCGAAGGCCCCCGCCTTGATCAGCGAGTCGACGGCCCGTTTGTTGAGGGCCGGCAGCTCGACCTTGCGCAGGAAGTCGGCGAAGGAGGTGAACGGCCCCCGGCGCCGGCGGGCGTCGACGATCGCCTCGATGACGCCGTCGCCGACGTTGCGCACCGAGCGCAGGCCGAACCGGACGTCGTCGCCGACGGCCGTGAACTCGGCGACCGACTCGTTGACGTCGGGCTGCAGGACGCGGACCCGGTTGCGCCGGGCGTCGGCGAGGTAGAGGGCGGCCTTGTCCTTGTCGTCGCCGACGGAGGTGAGCAGGGCCGCCATGAACTCGGCCGGGTGGTTGGCCTTGAGGTAGGCGGTCCAGTAGGAGACGAGGCCGTAGCCGGCGGTGTGGGACTTGTTGAAGGCGTAGCCGGAGAACGGCAGCATCACG
Organism: Kitasatospora sp. NPDC034533; assembly: GCF_055575155.1. Lineage (NCBI taxonomy): Bacteria > Bacillati > Actinomycetota > Actinomycetes > Kitasatosporales > Streptomycetaceae > Kitasatospora > Kitasatospora sp. NPDC034533. The sequence goes on along the minus strand of NZ_JBVITE010000022.1, from coordinate 98,205 downwards.
TCCCACAGCGCCTTGGTCGCCTCGTCGGAGTACCCGCCCGCCCGCATGCCGGCGCTGAACCTGTCCCACTCCGCGGCCAGCACCTCCGGCTTCTTCTTGCCCATCGCCCGGCGCAGCATGTCGGCGCCGCCGAGGGTGTAACCGGCCAGCCGGCGGGCGATGGCCATGATCTGCTCCTGGTAGACGAGCAGGTGGTGGGTGGGGCCGAGGATCGGCTCCAGGGCCTGGGCGAGTTCCGGGTGGATAGGGGTGGGTTCCTGCTTGCCGTTCTGGCGCAGCGCGTAGTTGGTGTGGGCGTTGGCGGCCATCGGGCCGGGCCGGTAGAGGGCGTTGGCGGCGGCGATGTCCTCGAAGCGGGTGGGTTCCATCAGTTTGAGCAGGGCGCGCATGCCGGCGCCGTCGAGCTGGAAGACGCCGAGGGTGTTGGCGTCGGCCAGCAGCCGGTACGTCCGGGCGTCGTCGAGGGGGATGACGGTGGTGGCGGGGTCGTCGGTGGCGGGCGCGACGGTGGCCAGCCGGATGCCGCGGTTGGCGCGGACGTTCTCGATGGCCTGGTCGATGACGCCGAGGTTGCGCAGGCCCAGGAAGTCCATCTTGACCAGGCCCATGGCCTCGCAGGACGGGTAGTCGAAGCCGGTGATGCGGGCGCCGTCGGCGGCGCGCATGTGCAGGGGGATGCGGTCGGTGAGCTTCGTCTTGGAGAGGATGACGGCGGCGGCGTGCACGCCGGTGCCGCGGGTGAGGCCCTCGACTCCCCGGGCGGTGTCGATCACCCGGCGGACGTCCGGTTCGTTCTCGTAGAGCCGCCGGATCCCGCCGGCTTCCGCGTGCCGGGGGTGGGCGGGGTCGAAGATCGCGGCGAGCGGGGCGGACTTGCCGTTCTGGTCGGGCGGCAGCGCCTTGGTGATGCGCTCGCCGTGCGCATAGGGGTAGCCGAGGATGCGGGAGGAGTCCTTGATGGCGTTCTTGGCCTTGATCCTGCCGAAGGTGGTGACCAGCGCGGTGTACTCGTCGCCGTACTTGTCGATGACGTAGCGGACCATGCGCTCGCGCTGACGGTCGTCGAAGTCGAGGTCGACGTCCGGCGGGTTGATGCGCTCGGGGTTGAGGAAGCGTTCGAAGAGCAGGCCGTGCTCCAGCGGGCACAGTTCGGTGATGCGGGTGGCGTAGGCGACGAGGGAGCCGGTGGCGGAGCCCCGGCCGGGGCCGAGCGGGATCCGGTTGTCCCGGGCGTGGCGGCAGATGTCGGCGACGACCAGGAAGTAGGAGCTGAAGCCCATCGGGCCGATGACGGCCATCTCGGTCTCGAAGCGCTCCAGCACGTGGGCGGGGACCGGGTCGCCGTAGCGGGCGGCCAGGCCCTTGAGGGCCTCCTTGCGCAGCCACGACTCCTGGGTCTCCCCCTCGGGCACGTCCGGGTAGCGCGGCATCTCGTCGACGTGGTCGAAGACCTCCGCGTAGGACTCGATCCGCTCGGCGACGAGCAGCGTGTTGTCGCAGGCCTGCGGGAGTTCGGCGAAGAGCGCGCGCATCTGCCGCGCCGTCCTGAGGTGGTAGCCGGAGCCCTCGAAGCGGAAGCGGTCGGGGGCGTCCTTGTTCTTGCCGACGCCGATGCACAGCAGGTTGTCGTGGGCGTCGGCCTGGTCCTCGGTGGTGTAGTGCGCGTCGTTGGTCGCCAGCGGCGGGATGCCCAGCTCGCGGCCGAGGCGCAGCAGTCCTTCGCGGACGTCGCGTTCGATGGCCAGGCCGTGGTCCATCAGCTCCAGGAAGTAGTTCTCCCGGCCGAAGATCTCCTGGTAGGCCGCGGCGGCGGCCTTGGCCTCGTCGTACTGGTCCAGGCGCAGCCGGGTCTGGACCTCTCCGGAGGGGCAGCCGGTGGTGGCGATGATGCCGTGCGGCCGTTGGGCGATCAGCTCGCGGTCCATGCGCGGTTTGCCGGCCGGGAACTGGCCCTCGTAGCTGGCCAGGGTGCTGAGCCGGAAGAGGTTGCGCAGGCCTTCGGCGGTGGCGGCCCACATGGTCATGTGGGTGAAGCGTCCGCCGCCGGAGACGTCCTTGGAGCCCTCGCCGTCGCCGCCGGCGGTGCGGCGGCCGCCCGGGGCCCAGAACTCGCGCGTGCGGGCGAAGCGTGAGGAGGGGGCGACGTACGCCTCGATCCCGATGATCGGTTTGACGCCCGGGAAGTCCTTGGCGACCTGGGCGAACTCGTGGGCCCCGAACATGTTGCCGTGGTCGCTCATCGCGACGGCGGGCATCCGCTGGCGCGCCACCTCGCCGAACATCGGGCGCAGGCGCTGTGCGCCGTCCAGCATCGAGTACTCGGTGTGGTTGTGCAGGTGGACGAAGGATCCGGATCCGGGCATGCGGGGGCCACCTCGTGACTCGTGGGTCTTCGGGGTCACAACCGTCCGTTGGACCGGTTCATCTAAGTCACGGTGCTGACGGCGGTTCAAACAACGGGGTGGCGGGTGAGCCACAAGCGATGCTTGTACCGGTAGGTTGCCGGGTGTGGATCTCAACGCCGTGCGCACGTTCGTCGCCGTCACCGAGGCCGGCCGGTTCCAGGCGGCCGCGGACGATCTGCGCCTCACCCAGCAGGCCGTCTCCCGGCGCATCGCCGTGCTGGAGCGGGACCTCGGGGTGCGGCTGTTCGAACGGACGGCGCGCGGCGTGCTGCTGAGCGTCGACGGCCAGGCGTTCCTTCCCCACGCCCGCTCGCTGCTCCGGGCCGAGGAGCGCGCGCTCGCCTCGGTGCGCCCGGGTGCGCGGGCGCTGCGCGTCGACGTGGTCGGCCGCCGGGTCGGCCCGGCCGGGCTGCTGCACGACTTCCACACCGCCCGCCCGGACCTGCCGCTGGACGTGGTGACCCTCTTCGACCTCGACCAGGCCGTCGAGGCCCTGCGGGCGGGCTCCGTCGACGCCACCTTCCGTGCCGTCCTCACCCCCGGGCGCCGGCTGCCCGACGGCATCGAGGGCATCGGGGTGTACGACGAGGCCCTGAGGCTGTGCGTCGGGCCGGCGCATCCCCTGGCCCACGCGTCGGCGGTCGCGCCGGCGCAGCTCGCCGGACGGCGCGCCTGGATGCCCGGCAACACCGCCGGTACCGAATGGGCCGCCTACTACGAGGAGTTCGCGGCGGCCTTCGGCATCACCCTCGACACGATCGGGCCGGACTTCGGCATCGAGGTGCTCCTCGACACGATCGCCGGCTCCGACTCGCTGGCCACCTTCCTCGGCGAGCGGACCCCGCTCGTGTGGCCGGCCGGCCACGACCTGCGGCTCATCCCGCTGCGCGACCCGACGCCGGTCTACCCGCACTCCCTGCTCTGGCACGCGGACAACGCCCATCCGGCCCTCGCCGCGCTGCGCGACTACCTGCGGGCGGTGCGGCCCGGCCCTCCCGCGGGCGGCGTCTGGGCGCCGGGGCGGGGCGGGGGGCCGTCGTGAGGCCGGCCCCGCCGTCTCACCGGCTCGTCCGGTAGCGGTGTCCCCGTCCTCCTCGGCTGTCCTTCGGCCGTCCGCGCCGGCGCCGGGGTGCCCGAGGGCGCCGTGCAACCCTTTCGGCCGCGCGGCGGTGAGTAGGGCAGAGCGGCGGCCCGAGCGGGTCGCCGCGTGGACGCGACGAGGAGACGGATGACCGCGATCACAGGGCACATCCCGGTGGAGGACCGGCCACGGCCCGTCACGACACCGGCTTCCGCGAGCGGGGCCGGCCTGCGGGAGCTCGGCTTCGAGGCGTTCGCCGCCACCCGCTGGCCGCGGCTGGTGCGCACCGCCTACCTGCTGACGGGCGACCACCACGAGGCCGAGGACGTGGTGCAGGCGACGTTCGCCAAGGTGTTCAGGAACTGGTCCCGGATCAGCCGCCTGGACGAGCCGGACGCCTACGTCCACCGGGCCCTGGTGAACAACAACCTGGGCCGCCACCGGCGGCGCCGGGTCCGGCAGCTGCTGGTGCCCGTGCTGCCCGACCGGGCGTGCGCCGCGGGCGGCGGCCACGGGGTCGAGGAGCGCTCGGTGCTGATCCAGGCGCTGGCGGAGCTGCCGCAGCGCCAGCGGGCGGTGGTCGTGCTGCGCTACTGGGAGGACCTGAGCGAGCGCCAGGTCGCCGAGGTGCTCGGCTGCTCGCCGGGCACCGTGAAGAGCCAGGCCAGCCGGGGCCTGGCGAAGCTGCGCGGACACCCGGCGCTGGCCCCGTACGCGGTGGGCACCGGTTCGAGCATCGACGGCACGGACGGAGGCGACAGGTGATGGACACCGAGGACATGGTGCGCGGCGCGCTGCGGGAGGAGGCGGCCCGGGTCGCGGTGGCGGACTGGTCCGCCGGGCCCGTGCGGGACCACGTGCAGCGGCAGCGGCGGCGCCGGGTGGCGATGGGGGCGTCGGCCGTGGTGGCCGCGCTCGCGGTCGTGGCCGGGGCGGGAGCGGTGCTGTCCGAGCAACGCGGGGCCCAGGTCGCGGCGCCGGCCTCGCGGCCGCTCCTGCTACCGGAGGGGCCGGCTCCGGAGGCCGTGGTGGTGGAGCCCGGCCGGCAACTGCCGCTCGGCCGCCCCGGCTGGTGGATGCGGCTGACGGACCGGGAGGTCTGCATCCACGACGCACCCTCGTACCAGAGCGACCCGGGGTGCGGCGGGTACTCCTGGGCGGGAGACGCGACCGAGATCACGATGCAGTACTACGGAAGCCCGCCGGAGTACCGGGAGGGCCTGTACAACCTCGTCTACCACGGGCCCGGGAAGGTCGCCCGGATGGCCATGGAGCGGGACGGTAAGGCGTACTGGGCCACCGTCGCCTCGCTCCCCGGGGACCCGGGTTTCGCCGCGGGCTACGTCTGGGGGCCGAGCGAGAAGCGCTCCGACGGTCCGACGGCGTACCCGATCGACGGCATCAGGCTCGCCGCGTACGACGCCCAGGGGAGGGTGCTGGCGAGCAGGACGCTGTCGCCCTGAGCGGGCCCGGCCGTGCGCGCTCGCGGGGGGCAGGGCCCGCCGCCGCGGGCGCCCACGCCGCCCTCGTGGGAGGAGCCGGCGCGTTCCCACGTCCGGGTACGGGCCCGGGCGCGGGAGGCTTCGAGGCAGATCCGTGGGTCGTGGCCGACGGGCACGCGGGGGCGACCACGCCCGATGGTTTGACCGGGCGAGTTCGTCGCGGTCGAGGCCGAACTCCCGCCCCGCCGTGAGCCGTTCGGCCCGGGACGGGAGCGCCGCCAGGGGGCGGCCGGCGCCGCCCCGGTGCCCAGGAACAGGGCCAGCACCACCCCATGGCGCCCCCTGCGAGTCGGTCCGGTGCGGGGACGGCCGGGCCGCTCCGGCACGGCCCCGTCACCAGCTCGGTGTGGGCACGGCGTGCCGGATGGTGCGGACGTACAGGGGTGCGGGGAAGCGGAGCCACGGAGACTCAGGGTCGCGGGCGATGCGAGCCGCAGAAGGTGCCGACGAGCGCCGCCCCGAGCCGGACGGGCGGTTGCGGATGGTCAGCGGATATTCAGGGGACCGGCACCGGCCGGCCGTGCAGAATCGCCCCCATGCGCATTCTGATCGTCACCACCGGCTCCCGCGGGGACGTCGCACCGTTCACGGGCCTGGGCCGGCGCCTGGTGGACGCCGGACACCGGGTCGCCGTGGTCGCCCACCCCACCTTCGCGGCCTTGCTGGAGTCCTGCGGCCTGGAGCACCGGCCGCTGCCGGGGGACCCGGAGGAGCTCATCCGTGCCAGGGCCCGCGCGACCTCCCGGGAGGAGACCCGTGCGCTGATGGCCGCGTTCGTGGACGGGCTCGCCGACGGCGTGGCGGACGCCGTGGCGGGCGGGGCCGACCTGCTGCTCACGGCCTTCGCCCCCTCGCCGCTGGCCCAGACGGCGGCGCAGGCCCACGGCGTGCCCGTCCTCGGCACGTACCTCACGCCCGCCTTCGCCACCCGGCAGTTCCCGCTGCCCGGCCCCGCCGGCGCCGCGGACCTGGGGCCGGAGGGCAACCTCGCCGCCGGCCAGGAGCGGGTGCACAGCGCCGAGCGGCTGTTTTCGGGCGCCGTGGCGCGGATGCGCGAGCGCCTCGGCCTGGCCGGGACGACGCCGCCGGAACCGCTCGGGTACAGCCGTCCGGTCGTCCACGGCTACAGCCCCCGGCTGCTGGCGCGCCCGGCGGACTGGCCGGAGCAGGTCGAGGTGGCGGGCTTCTGGTGGCCCGCCCGGCCGCTGGACTGGCGGCCTCCGGCCGAGGTGGTCGACTTCCTCCAGGCCGGTCCGGCGCCGGTGTTCATCGGTTTCGGCAGCATGGCGCCGGGCGAGGGCGCGCGGCTCGGCGAGCTGGTGACGGCGGCGGTGCGGCAGGCGGGTGTGCGCGCGGTGGTCCAGGCTGGCTGGGCGGGGCTGGAGGCGGCGGGTGACGGGGTGCTCTCCGTCGGCGACCTGCCCCACGACTGGCTGTTCCCCCGGGTGGCCGCCGCCGTCCACCACGCCGGGGCGGGCACCACCGGCGCGGCGCTGCGCGCCGGGGTCCCGGCGGTGCCGGTGCCCGTCATGGCCGACCAGCCGTTCTGGGCGGCCCGGCTGCACCGGCTGGGCGTCGCCCCGGAGCCGGTGCCGTTCGAGGAGCTCACCGCCGAGCGCCTCGCCGCCGCGATCACGGCCGCCCTGGCCGAGCCGGTCCGCCGCCGCGCGGCCGACATCGCCGCGCTGATGGCCGCCGAGGACGGCGCCGGCGCGGTCCTCGACCACGTCGCCCGGATCGGCGACGCCGGCCACTGAACCCCGCGCCCTCGGCAGGGCCGGCGAAGCTCCCCGGCCGGGGCGGGCCCGGCCGGGGGACGCGAGCGGCTACAGGTGGACGTCGGAGACCTCGAAGGTCTGGACGCTGAAGGCGCCGCAGTCGGACCAGAACCGTCCGCCGTTCATCACGGTGTCCTCGTAGTACCGGTAGCGCTGACCGTCACCGGCCCCGACGCCGGTGACCCAGCGCTTGACCAGGGCGCCGTGCACGCCGGGCTGCGAGAACGCCGTCAGGTCGAACGTGAGCCACTGCGCGTCCTCGCGGAGATACGCGACGACGACCAGCTTGTGGTTGACGGGGTCGTAGGCCGCGACCGCGTTGTTGTGGCCGGTGTCCATGATCGTCATCCCCGGGCGGATGTGCCGCATGTACTGGGCGAGCACCCAGTACTTGGGGTTGACCTCGACCAGCACCCCCTCGTCGAAGTTGATCGCGCCGAAGCCGTGCCAGTCGAGGATCTGCCAGGCGACCCAGGCCGTCGGGTGGAGCAGGTGCAGGTCGGCGTGGAGGTTCTCCGCGAGGGCCAGGCCGTGCGCCCACCCGTCGCCGTACTCCGAGTTCCAGATCCGCTTGCCGTCGGCGGACACCGCGTCGTACAGCCCGACCCGGTCGCCGCCGAGCTCGTCGTAGCCGTGCACGTTGACCCGGCCGACGGCGGCCTTGGTCGCGGCGTCGAACTCCGGGCTGGTCCAGGTGTTGCGGGCCAGCGCGGTGCCGTTCTCGTCGAGGCCCGCCACCAGTGTCCCGGTCAGGCCCCGGACGTCCAGGTGGGCGCGGGTCCGCCGGATGAGGTCGGCCTGCTGGGCGTGGGTGTAGAAGCAGCCTTCCTGGGTGGTGTTCATCACCGCCTTGTTGCCCCAGTTCAGACCCGGCTCGTTGAACGGCTGGACGGAGGCGAAGTCGATGCCCCAGTGGTCGTGCGCGTACCGCGCCACCGTCGCCAGGTAGGCCGCGTGGCGGTCGAAGTTGCCGTCCTGGAGGTTGCAGAGGCCGTCCGCGGCGCCTTCCGGGTTGTCGTTCTTGAGCATCCACCACATCGGCGAGTTGGCGAAGAGCTCGAAGGTGTCCACGCCCCGGGCCTTCGCCTGCTGGAGCACGCCCCGCTGCTTGGCGTCCAGGGTCCAGTCGAAGCTCGACGAGGCCGGATCGGAGGAGTACCAGTCGAGTTGGAAGCCCTCGATCTTCTTGAACCCGTCCAGCGGGACCGCCATCTTCCGGGAGCCGATGGTGTTGCTCCCGGACCCGCCGGCGCAGTACCGGACGATGTTCATGCCCAGGCCCGGCAGCTGGTGGCCGAGGAAGGGCACGGTGTCGCGGGTGAACAGCAGGTCGGCCAGGTCGTCCCGGGGCCCGATGCGGTTAGCCCACCAGCCCAGCGAGGTGCCCCAGCCCTCCCAGCGGCGGGTCCACGCCACGTTCGCCGCCGGCGGCTTGACCTGGATCGATCCGATCGGCTGGCCCGCCCAGGACCTCCCGGTCCCGGCGACCAGGGTCATCGCGCCGAGTGGCGCTCCCACGAGTCCGCGCAGCAAGGTACGGCGTTCCATCGGCCCCCCACAAGCAGTCGCCCCCGGCCGGGCGCGAGATCCATCGTGCACCGTCGAAATCACGGGGAGCCTAGCCCACCGTGGACACATCCGGTAGGGACGGAGGAGAACTGATGGACGAAATGTGCACACCCGGGTCTGCCGCGCCCGTCACGCACCCGTGCGGCCGGGCCCGGCGGCCAGGGGTTCACCGCCGAGCGCCGGGGACGGGCCGCGTGCCCCGGGCGGGGCTCACGGGCCGGTCGCGGCCGCCCGTGGGTCGGGCGGGGCGGAGGAACCGCGCAGGTCCGTCGTGGTGGCGCCGACCGCGACGACGGCGCCCAGGCACAGCAGGCCGCCGCTGACGATGGCGGTCGTCCCTGACGTGACGTCCGCGACGAGGCCGCCGCGCATGCTGCCGACGTCGGGCCCCGCCTGACCGACGATCTGTTCGGCGGCGCTCACCCGGCCGAGCAGTTCGGGCGGGGTGTGCGTCTGGACGACGGTGCTCCGGGAGACGACGGAGACGGTGTCGGCGGCGCCGGCCAGGGCGAGGAAGGCCAGCCCGGCCCAGGGGTTGGACGACAGTCCGAACAGCGTCAGCGAGACGCCCCAGGCGGCGGATCCGCCGAGCATGACCAGGCCGGGGCGCGGGAGGCGGGTGAAGGTCCCGGAGAACAGCGACGCCGCGACGCCGCCGACGGCGACGGCCGTGAGGAACAGTCCGAGGGTGCGGGGGTCGCCGCCGAACCGTTCGGCGTTGACCAGGGGGAACAGGCTGGTGGGCATCGACAGCACGGTGACGGCCAGGTCGGTGAGCAGCGCCCCGCGGATGACGGGGGTGCGCACCAGGAAGGCCAGGCCGTCGAGCACCCCGCGCAGGCCCGGCCGCGCGGGCTCGTCCCCGGGGTCCATCCGGGGCAGGCCGAACGCGCCGTGGAGCGCGGCGGTGAAGGTCAGCGCGTCGATCAGGTAACAGGCGCCGACTCCCAGCCAGCCCACGATCAGTCCGCTCAGGGCGGGGCCGAGCAGCATGGCGCCCTGGAAGGCGATGCCCCTCAGCGCCAGTCCCGCGGCCAGCTGGTGCTTGGGCAGCAGGTGGGGGATGAAGGTGCGCGAGGCCGGGCCGCTGCCCGCGACGAAGCAGGACTGGAGGGCGACCAGCGCCAGGACGCCGGCGGCGGGAAGGTGCCCGAGGAAGCCCTGGACCGCGAGGAGGAGCGAGCACACGGCCTGCCCGGCGACGGTGAGGAGGTAGAACCTTCGGCGGTCCACCCGGTCGACGAGCGACCCGGCGAACAGCCCGAGCGCGATGAGCGGGACCGCCTGGGCCAGTCCGACGGCGCCCGTCCAGGTGGGGCTCTTCGTCGTCTGCCAGACCTGGAAGATGACGGCGACGAGCGTCATCTGGCTGCCGAATCCGGACAGGGCCTGCCCGATCCACAGCCGCCGGAACGCCGGTGACGACCGTAAGGGGGTCACGTCGATCAGGGTGCGCCTCAGTCCCATGCGGGGTCCTGCGCCAGCTTCTCGGCGATCCGGTCCCGGAAGCTCCTGCGTTCGAGGGCCCGTTCGATGTCGGTGACGACCCGGGAGAGGGGGTAGGGGATCTCCGCCTCCAGGTCGGCGATCGCGGCCTCGGTGGCCCGCCATTCCGCCGCCAGGCGGTCCACGACACCGCGTGCCTTGTCGGTGAGCGCGACCTTCCGGGTGCGCGCGTCGTCGCCCACCACGGTCTCGACCCAGCCGGCCGCGCGCATCGCGGCGACCTTCTGGCTGAGCGCCGAGTGCGTGCGCTGGACGGACTCGGCCAGCTCCGCGATGGTCATGGGGCCGCAGGCGTGGAGGCGCAGCAGCTCCAGGACGTGGCTGGGCTTGAGCCCGTCGATCTGCCGCTCGGAGTAGACGTGGGCGATGTCGGCGTCCATCGAGGCCTGGAGCAGGCGCAGGGGGCGCCACAGGCTCTGCCTCGTCGGGTCGGGTGCTTGGGAATCCGGTGCCTGGTGGTCCGGCGGCTGGGGGTCCGGTGCTTGGGGATCGGCCATGCGGCGCATCGTAACAGCACTTGTATAAGTGCTGTTGCTTTTTTGCCCCGTCCAGGCCATCCGGCGCACGCACCCGTTGCCGGGGAGAGCCGCGGACAGCCGGGGACAGCCGGGGACAGGGGGCGGCCGGGGGTTAACCCCACCCCCCGTCCGCCAGCAGCCTCCATGGTTCGCCGCGGCCGCCGTTCCTAGCCTGGGTCGGGTCAGTCGACCAGCGACGATCCGCGAGGGAAGGCCACACCATGGCACGCCGCCACGACCGTTCCGAGTACGGGCCGAACGGGCCCGCCGGCCACGACCGGGCCGCGATCGAGTTACGGGCGGTGTGGCGCAGCTACGGGCGCGGCGCCGCGACGGTGCACGCCCTGCGGGGCGTCGACCTGGCCCTGGGACACGGCACCTTCACCGCCGTCATGGGCCCCTCCGGCTCCGGCAAGAGCACCTTCCTGCAGTGCGCCGCCGGTCTGGACAAGCCGACCTCGGGCGAGGTGTTCCTCGGCGGCGAGGAGATCACCGGCCTGAGCGAGAACCGGCTGACCGAGCTGCGGCGCAGCCGGATCGGGTTCGTGTTCCAGTCGTTCAACCTGCTGCCCTCGCTGAGCGTGCTGCAGAACGTGCTGCTGCCGCTGCGTCTGGCCGGTGAGCGTCAGGACCGCAGCAGGGCCCGGGAGTTGCTCGCGCAGGTCGGTCTGGGCGAGCACGCCTCGCGCCGGCCGGGCGAGCTGTCCGGCGGGCAGCAGCAGCGGGTGGCGATCGCGCGGGCGCTGATCACCCGCCCGGACGTGGTGTTCGCGGACGAGCCGACGGGCGCGCTGGACACCAACACCGCGCACGAGGTGCTGACCCTGCTGCGGCGCGCGGTGGACGAGTTGGGCGCGACGGTGGTCATGGTGACGCACGATCCGGTGGCGGCCTCGTTCGCCGACCGCGCGGTGTTCCTGGCCGCCGGCGCCCTGGCGGGCGAGCTGGCCCACCCGGATCCGAAGGCCGTCGCCGACCGGATGGTCACGCTCGCCACCTCCCGGCTGGGGGCGGCGGCGTGAGCAACGGACTCGCCCGCGCCTCGGTGCGCTTCCGGCCCGCCTCCTTCGCGGGCACGTTCATCGCCCTGCTCTTCGGCGCGGCGGTCATCATGGCCTGCGGCACCATGCTGCAGACCGGCATCACCGCCACCGTGCCCGCCGTCCGCTACGCGAACGCGCCGGTCGTCGTCGCCGCCGAGCCGGACGTCGAGATCGTCCTCAAGGTGAACAAGAAGGAGAAGTCCTACGACCGGCCCGTCCCCGACCGGCCCCGGGTGGACGCCGCCCTGGCCCGGCGCATCGCCGCGCAGCCGGCGGTGGCGGCGGCCCGCCCGGACTCCGCCTTCCCGGTCCAGCCGGGCGCCGTGACGCCGGGCCTGACCGGGCGCGGCTACGCGGCGCTCGGCATCGCCGGCGGCGCGGACACCCTGGTCGAGGGCCGCGCCCCCGCCGACGGCGAGGTCGTCCTCGACGCCGCCACCGCCCGCGACGCCCGCCTCGCGCCGGGCGCGAGCCTGAGCCTGGTCGCGCCCGGCGGCAGCGGCACCTACCGGATCTCGGGCCTCGCCGCGCCGCAGAGCGCCGGCCCCACCGCCTGGTTCGCCGACGACACGGCCGGCCGGCTCTCCGGCCACCCCGGCCGCGTCGACGCCGTCGCCGTGCAGCCGCGCGAGGGCGTCAGCGCCCAGGACCTGGCCCGGCAACTGCGCGACGCGCTGCGCGACACCGCCGGGCGGGACGCCGCCGGGGCCTCCCCCACCGGGCTCAGGGTGGTCACCGGCGACGACCGGGGCTCGGTCGAGCAGCCGGCGCTGGGGGACGGCCGGGTGCTGCTCATCGCGATCGGCGGTTCCTTCGGCGGCACCGCGACGATGGTGGCCGTCTTCGTCGTGGTGTCCACCATCGCCCTGGCCATCGGGCAGCGGGCCCGCGAGTTCGCCCTGCTGCGCGCCGTCGGCGCGACGCCCCGCCAGATCCGCCGCACCATCGCCACGGAGGCGGTGCTGGTGGCCCCCCTCGCGAGCCTGCTCGGCCTGGTCCCGGGCGTGCTCCTGGCCCGTTGGTGGTTCCACGGCCTCGCCTCGCGCGGCGCCGTCCCCAAGGGCGTCGAGCTGGACGTCGGCCCGCTGCCGGCGCTCGTGGCCGTCGCCACCTGCCTGCTCGCCGCGCTGGCCGCCGGGCACCTCGCCGCCCGCCGGCCCTCCAACCTGCGGCCCAGCCAGGCCCTCGGCGAGGCCTCGGTGCCGCCGGCGCGGATGGGCGTGCTGCGGAGCCTCCTCGGTGTGGTGGCCGTCGCCGGCGGCCTGGTGCTGATCGTGGTCGCGGCGAGCCTGGACGGGGAGAACGCCGCCAGCACCGCGCTGGGCGTGGTCATGTGCTTCGTGCTGGCCATCGCCCTGCTCGGCCCCTGGGTGGCCCGGGCCGCCGCCGGAGTGCTCGGCCTGCCGCTGCGCGCGGGCGGCGCCGCCGGTTCGCTGGCCGCCGACAACGCCCGCGCCAACGCCCGCCGGCTGACGTCCGTGCTCACCCCGATCGCGATGGTCACCGCCTTCTGCGGCACCATGCTGTTCATCCAGAGCAGCGTCCAGCACGCCACCGGCGAGCAGGTGCGCGAGGGGATCGTCGCCGACCACGTGCTCGGCTCCACCGGCCCCGGCCTGCCCGCCACCACCGTCGAACAGGCCGCCCGGGTGCCGGGCGTCGACGCCGCCGTGGGCGTGCTGCGCACCGGCGCCGTCTACCGCTCGGCCGGCAAGCTCCGCTCCGCGGGCGCCCTCGGTGTCTCCGGCGACCCGGCCCAGCTGCCCCGGGTCCTCGACCTGGGGGTGCGGACCGGTTCGCTCGCCGACCTGGCCCGGGGCTCCGACACCGTCGCCCTCGACGCGGCCCTCGCCGACAAGCTCGGCCTCAAGACCGGCGACCGCGCCGCGTTCTGGCTCGGCGACGGCACCCAGGCACAGCTGACGGTCGTCGCCACCTACGAGCGCGGCCTCGGCTTCGGCCAGCTGCTGCTGCCCCGGGCGGCCGTGGCGGCGCACGCCGGCGTGGCCTACGACAGCCAGGTCCTGGTCGCGGACGTGCCCGGCGCCGACCGCGCCGACGTCGCCGCCCGGCTGGCGAAGCTGCCCGCCGAGGCCTCCGCCACCGCGACGGCCACGGCCTACGGGCTCACGGTGGCCGACCCCGCCGGATACGTCGCCCAGACCGACCGCCGGCGCGAGGCCGGTGACTGGGCGAACTCCGTGATGGCGGCCGTGCTCGGCGGCTTCGCGGCGATCACCGCCGCCAACACGCTGGTGATGACGGTCCTGGACCGCCGCGGCGAGGTGTCCCTGCTGCGCCTCGCGGGCGCCACCCGCCGCCAGGTGCGCGGCATGATGCGCTGGGAGGCCCTGCTGGTGGCCACGGCCGGGCTGCTGCTGGGCAGCGGGATCGCCTGGATCACCCTGGTGCCGATCGCCCGGGGCCTCGCGGGGGCCGCGCCGTACGTCCCGCCGGGCACCGCCCTGCCGCTGGCCGCCGCGGCCGTGGGGCTCTGCCTCGCGGCGACGGCCCTGCCGGCCCGGGCCCTGCTGCGGGCCCGGCCGCTGGCGGCGACCGACTGAGCCGGGGCGCTTCCGGGCGCCGCGTCCCCGGCGCCGCCGGGCCTTCAGGCCTGGTCGGCGCCGGGGACGTGCGCGGCGTAGAGCCGCTGGAGCAGGAGGTTGAGCTGCTCGCGCTCGGTCCCGGTCAGGGCGGCGAGGAACCGGTTCTGCTCGGCCGCCGCCGCCGAGGCGATCGACCCGACGAGGGCGGATCCCCCGTCGGTGAGGACGACGACGCGGCGGCGGCGATCGGTGTCGTGGGGGCGGCGTTCGACCAGCCGCCGCTCCGCCAGCTGGTCGAGGACGGGGACGATGTTGCGGGCGTCCATGGCGACGAGTTCCGCCAGGCGCCGCTGCCCGACCGCGCCGTGCCGTCCGAGGGCGACCAGCACGGCGTACTGGGCCTGGGTCAGCCGGTGTTCGCCGAGGAAGGCCGTCCAGGAGCGCGCCGTGAGGGAGCCCAGCCGCGCCAGCAGGAAGCCGGTGCCCCGTTCGAAGGCCGGCCGGTCGTGGTCACCGCTCATGGACGCATCCTAGGGCAATAGACATGCCACATGTCGTTTGGTAGACATGAATCATGTCTACTGATCCGCGCCACTCGACCGTGGTGGCCGACGGCGTCCCGCTCCACGTCGTGGAGTCCGGCGCTCCCGAGGGCCGGCCGTTCCTGTTCCTGCACGGCTGGCCGGAGTCGTGGCGCACCTGGCTGGGGGTGATGGAGGCCGCCCGGGACGAGGCCCGGATCATCACGATCGACCTGCCGGGCATCGGCGGATCCACCCGGGCGGTCGGCGGCGGATCGAAGCTCCGGCTGGCGCGGACGGTCCACGCCCTGGTGCGGGAGCTCGGCCTCACCGGCGCCACCCTGGTCGGCCACGACGCCGGGGGGATGGCGGCCTACGCCTACCTGCGGCAGTTCACCGACGTGGACCGCGTCGTCATCATGAACACCGTCGTCCCCGGCGTCGCCCCGTGGGACGACGTCCTGCGCAACCCCCACATCTGGCACTTCGGGCTGCACACCGTCCCGGACCTGCCCGAAACCCTCGTCCAGGGGCGCCAGGCGGCGTACTTCGACTACTTCTACGACGTCCTGTCCGCCGATCCCCGGCGGATCACCGCCGAGTCCCGGGCCGCCCACGCCGCCGCCTACGGCAGCCGGGAGGCGCTCACCGCGGGCTTCGACCTGTACCGGGCCTTCGAGCGGGACGCCCGGGACAACGCCGCGTTCGCCGCCGCCGGCCCGGTCGGGACACCGCTGCTGTACGTGCGCGGCGACGGCGAGGGCGGCGACATCCGCGACTACGCCCGGGGCCTGCGCGAGGCCGGGGTCGAGGACCTGAGCACGGCGGTGGTGGCCGACGCCGGGCACTTCGCCCAGGAGGAGCGGCCCGCCGAGGTCTGGGCGCTGATCCGCGACTTCGCCGCCACCACGGCGGGCTGAGCGGCCGACGGCCGCCCGCCGCCCGCCGCGCGGGCGGTGGACGGCGCGCGGGCGGTGGACGGCGGGCGGCCGTTGAGCGGGCGGTCAGAACTTACGCGCCTGGGTGACCTGGTTCAGGTGGATCAGGACGTCGTAGGCCCGGCCGATCGCGAGCCGCGGCATCGGGTCGCTGACGTAGACCGAGCCCGCCTCGTGGGTCGGGCGGCTGACGTCCAGCCAGTCGCGGGCCGCCCCGGGAGCGGTGCGCAGGTCGACGTAGTAGTCCCGGTGGCGGACCTGGTCGAGGGTGTACTCGTTCATGTCCGGCGTCGCCGCCGGGACGGTGACGGCCTTCCAGTCGTCGGTCAGGACCGCGTCGTTGGTGAGGAAGGAGCCGCGGTCGAAGGTGAAGCCGATGGCCACGTAGTCGCGACCGTAGGCCTCGCGCAGCCAGGAGCCCTGCGGCTTGGGGTACAGGAGGCTGTCGGTGGCCAGGTAGCCGGCGTGCCCGTTGTGCGCCGACACCATCACCTTGCCGCCGGTGCGGCGCTGCCACCACGCGGTGCTGTCCGCCATCGCCCGGTCGCGCAGCTGCTCCGCGGCGGCCACCGAGGCCGGGTCGCCGGTGTCCAGGGTCGCGAAGGCGAAGGTCTCGGCGATGTTCCGGGCGTGCTGCACGGCCCACGCGTGGGCGTCGTCGCCGGAGGCACCGGTGCCGGCACCGCCACCACCGCTCGCGGTGACCAGGTCGAGGGCCTGCCGCGCCTTGGCAGCGTTGTCCCGGCGCTCGGCGAGCGGCTTCCCCAGGTAGGCGAGGACGTCGTCGAACGGCCGCAGGCCCGCGTAGAGTCCGTCGAGCTGCGGGAGCAGGTCGGGGCGCGCTCCGCGCACGTAGGAGGTGACCCGATCGAACATCCGGTCGCCGAGCCTCGGGAGGCCGAGGTCGTCCCCCACGAAGTGGACCGGATTGCGCGGGTGGCTCCGGTTGTGGGCCCGCATCCAGGCGATCAGGTCGGCGAACTCCTCGCGGTCCCACGGGCTGCCGCCCAGGGCGTCCTTGACGACCTGCCGCGCGTCGCCCGGTCCGCCCTGGACGTACTCGTCGATCTCCAGGCCGCTGCTCCAGCTCGTCTCCAGGGCGAAGGTGGTGAAGCCCTTCTCCTCGACGAGGTGGCGGAACAGCCGCTGCTTCATCGCGAAGAACTCGTGCGAGCCGTGGGTGGCCTCGCCGACGCCGACCACCTCGGCGTCGCCGATCATCGAGCCCAGGGCCCGCAGGTCGGCGGTGCCGCCGCCGGGTTCCGTCGTCCGCAGCGGCTGGGCGACGCTCTCCAGCGCGCGCACCACGGCGGAGCGCCGCGCCGCTTCCGTGGCGCCCGTGCCCGTCACGCCCGTGCCCGCCGGCGCGGCGACCGCCGCCACCGGGACCAGCACGGCGGCGGCCACCGCCGCCGTCGCCGCCAGCAGCCCGCGCCGCGCGATCCGCTCGTTGCCTGCCATCGTTGTGATCACCTCGACTCGAAGGAACGCCGACCACCTCGGCGTTCATCGAGTCGATCTTCACCTCGGCGGGGCCCGCGGCGCCCTGGGGAGGGCCACCGTCCTCGCCGGGGGGCGGCCCTCCGCCCGAATCCGGTGGCAGTCCCCCCGGCCGACGGGGGCCCGCCGTGCGTTAGGGCACCGACGCCCGCGCGCCGCGCGCCCGGCGCGCGGGACGGGCCGTCAGAGGTGGCCCAGCACGTTGACCACCCGTCCGTTGGGGTCGCGGACGAAGAAGCGCCGCACGCCCCACTCCTCGTCCTGCAAGGGGTGGACGATCTCCGCACCGCTCGCCCGCATCGCCGCGTAGGCCGCGTCCACGTCGTCCACCTCGACGCTGAGGTCGGGGGCGACGGGCGCGGTCCGGTCGGCGGTCATCACGCTGATCTGCGCCGCCGGGCTGGACGGGGAGGCGAGCGTCATGATCCAGCCGTGGTTCATGACCTCCTCGAAGCCCAGCAGTCCGTAGAACTCCCGGCTCTCCTCGGCGGCCTGCGACCGGATGTTGGGCACGACACGGCGAACGGCCATCGATGACTCCACAGGTGAACGGATCCGTCTTCGGGTCTTCCCAGGGGTACTACGGCCCGCCCGGTGCCGCACGCACTCGCCGCCTCTCCCAGGTGACACCGGCCCAGCCCGTCATCGCACCGCTCCCCCGTCCGCGCAAGCCCCCCGCCCGCGCAAGCCCCTCCGGACACGTTCGCACCAGGGACCGACAGCGCCGGTCCCGGGCCGCTCCGGCCCGGGTGGCCGCCCGCTCCCGGCCTACGCGTGCTTGAGCAGCCGCACCTCGGCGATGGCCGTACCGTCCTCCTCCTCGTCGAGGCGGGTGGTGCCGTCCCGCACGAAACCGGCCCGCTCGTAGAAGCGGATGGCGGAGGTGTTGGGCGCGTAGGCGTACACGCACAGCGGCCGGCGGGCCCGTGCCTCCAGGTCGGCGACCGCGTGGCCGAACAGGCGCGCGCCCAGGCCCGTGCCGATACGGCCCGGCTCGATGTAGAGGCCGTAGACCTCCGCCGCCTCGCCACCGAGGTCCGGGTCGCCGTCGGCCGGCCCGGTGCGGCAGAAGCCGGCCACGGCGCCGTCCTCCTCGGCGACCCACAGCCGGTGCCCGTCCGGGAGGTCGGCCAGGTACTCGGCCCAGTCCGCCCGTTCCTCGGCCGGATCCAGCCCGTCGAGGTACGCGGGGCTCATGAACCCCCCGTACGCCGCCCGCCAGGACCTCACCTTCAGCTCGCCGATCGCCGACGCGTCCTCCACCACCGCAGCACGGATCATGCCCGGGAGTGTAGGAGCGGGGTCGTCCGTTGTCGCACGGTTTTCCGCCGGCCCCGGGCCCGCCGCACCGTCCGGCCCCGGCGGCGGGCCGCGGAAGACGGGGTGTTTGGCCCGCCGGATCCGGGTCAGAAGAGGGCCGCACGGGCAGTGCACGGTCCGGACGGCGGCCCCACACCCCCCGGGGTCCGCCGTCCGGATCCGCTCTCGGATCGGCGGGACCGGCGGGGCGGCCGGGTCCGGCGTCCGGGAGCCGCGGCGCCGCTCCCCCTCGCACGGCGGGCGCGGGAGCGCCGGGCTGCCGCCGCCGGTGTGACGGGGCGCCGCGCGCCGTGTGCGCGCGGCCGGGCCGGGGGAACCCTGGTCCGGTGGAGAGGGACATCACCGTACGGGTCGACGGCACCGAACGCCGGCTGACCGTCGACACCCGCACGACGCTGCTCGACGCGCTGCGGGAACGGCTCGGAGTGACGAGCCCGAAGAAGGGGTGCGACCACGGGCAGTGCGGCGCCTGCACCGTGCTGTCCGGCGGACGGCGCGTGCTGGGCTGCCTCACCCTCGCGGTCACCCAGGACGGCGCCGACGTCGTCACCGCGCAGGGGCTCGCCGACGGCGGCCTGCACCCGGTGCAGCAGGCGTTCGTCGACTGCGACGCGCTCCAGTGCGGCTACTGCACCCCCGGGCAGGTGGTCTCCGCGGTCGGGGTGCTCGACGAGTTGGCGCAGGGCTGGCCGAGCGCCGTCACCCGGGGCCCGGACGCCCCGCGGCTGGAACGCGCCGAAGTGGCCGAGCGGATGAGCGGCAACCTCTGCCGCTGCGCGGCCTACGTCAACATCGTCACCGCCGTGCTGCGGGCGGCCGGACAGCCCCCGGCCCGGCGGGCCGCCGGGCGGGAGGTGTCCGGGTGAAGCCGTTCGACTACCTCCGTCCCGCCGACGCCGCCACCGCCGTGCGCCGCGTCGCCGCCGATCCGGACGCGGTCTTCCTCGGCGGCGGGACGAACCTGGTGGACCACCTCAAACTGGGCGTCGCACGGCCCTCCCTGGTCGTCGACGTCAGCGGTGTGCTGCCGACCGGCGTCGAGGAGCTCGGGGAGGGCGCCCTGCGGATCGGCGCGGGAGTGAGCAACAGCGCCCTCGCCGCCCACCCCCGGGTGCGCGAGTGGTTCCCGGTGCTGTCGCAGGCGCTGCTGTCGGGGGCCTCGGGGCAGCTGCGCAACATGGCCACCACCGGCGGCAACCCCCTGCAGCGCACCCGCTGCGTCTACTTCCAGGACGTCACGACCCCGTGCAACAAGCGGGAGCCGGGCTCGGGCTGCTCCGCGATCGGCGGGTGGACCCGCAACCACGCGATCCTCGGCGCGTCCGAGCACTGCATCGCCGTCCATCCCTCCGACCTGGCGGTGGCGCTGGCCGCCCTCGGGGCGCGGGTGCGGGTGCTGGGCCCGGGCGGGGAGCGCACCGTCCCCTTCGTCGACCTGCACCGGCTGCCCGGCGACGCCCCCGAACGCGACACGGTGCTCGAACACGGCGAGCTGATCACCGCGATCGACCTGCCGGCGCTGCCGATCGCCCGCCGCTCGGCCTACCGCAAGGTCCGCGACCGGGCCTCGTACGCGTTCGCGCTGGTCAGCGTCGCGGCGGCGCTCGACGTCCGGGACGGGGTGGTGGTGGACGCCCGGGTCGCGTTCGGCGGCGTGGCGCACGCGCCCTGGCGCGCGTACCGGGCCGAGGAGGCGCTGCGGGGCGCCCCCGCCACGCAGACCGCCTTCCGGGCCGCCGCGGACGCGGAACTCGCCGCCGCCCGGCCCGCCGAGGGGCTGGACGGCGGCAACGCCTTCAAGATCCCCCTGCTGCGCCGCACCCTCGCCGCGACCCTGCGCGGCCTGGCCGGAGAGGACACCCCGTGACGTTCCCGGACGAGCCGGACGAGCCGGCCGCCGTCGGCCGCGACCTGCCCCGCCGGGACGGCGCCGTCAAGGTCCTGGGCACCGCCACCTACGCCCACGAGACCCCGCTGGCGGACGCCGCCCACCTGCACGTCGTCCGGGCCACCGTCGCCCGGGGGCGGGTCACGGAGCTGGACACCGCCGCGGCCGAGGCGCTCGACGGCGTGGTCGCGGTGCTCACCCACGGCAACGCGGAGCGCCTGGCGTCCACCGAGAACCGGGAGCTGGCGGTCCTCCAGGACGCGGAGGTCGCCTTCCGCGGCCAGGTCGTCGCCGTGGTCGTCGCCGAAACCTCCGAGGTGGCGAGGCACGGCGCCGCCCTCGTCCGGGTCGGCTACGCGCAGCGGGCGCACGACGTCGAACTGCGCGCCGACCGCGGGGACCTGTACGCGCCGGAGCGGGTGAACCCGGACTTCCCCACCGACACCGCCGAGGGCGACGTGGACGCCGCGATGGCACGGGCCCAGGTGAGCGTCGACGAGACGTACAGCACCGCGCGTTACCACAACAACCCGATGGAGCCGCACGCCACGGCGGCCCTGTGGGACCCGTCCGGCGAAGGGTTCCTCACCCTGTGGGACTCCACCCAGGGCGTCCACTCGACGCGCTCCGCCGTGGCGTCGGTGTTCGGTCTCGACGAGGCGCGGGTGCGGGTGGTCTGCCCGTACGTCGGGGGCGGGTTCGGCTCCAAGGGGGAGCCGCACGTCAACGTGGTGCTCGCCGCGCTGGCCGCGAGGGCGCTGCCCGGCCGTCCGGTGCGGCTGGCGCTGACCCGCCGGCAGATGTTCGACCTGACCGGTTACCGCACCCCGACCATCCAGCGCTGCCGCCTCGCGGCCGACCGGGACGGCAGGCTCACCGCCGTCGCCGTCGATGTCGTCGAACAGACGTCGCGCATCAAGGAGTTCGCGGAGCAGACCGGCGTCCCCGCGCGCATGATGTACGCCTCGCCGAACCGGCGCACCACCCACCGGCTGGCCGCCCTCGACGTGCCGGTGCCGTCCTGGATGCGCGCCCCGGGCGAGTGCCCCGGGATGTTCGGCCCCGAGGTGGCGATGGACGAGCTGGCCGAGCGCCTCGCCCTGGACCCGGTCGACCTGCGGATCCGCAACGAGCCCGCCGTCGAGCCCGGCTCGGGCAAGCCGTTCTCCAGCCGCGGCCTGGTCGGCTGCCTGCGGGAGGGGGCGGCGCGCTTCGACTGGTCGCGGCGCGATCCTCGGCCGGGCGTGCGCCGCCGCGGCGACTGGCTGGTGGGCACGGGGGTGGCGGCCTCCACCTACCCGGTCAGCCGGATGCCGAAGTCGACGGCGACGATCCGGCGCGAGGGCGGGGGCTACGTGGCCGAGATCGGTGCGGCCGACCTCGGGACCGGTACCTGGACGACGCTGGCGCAGATCGCCGCGGACGCGCTCGGCGTGCCGGTGGAGCGGGTGGAGGTGCGGATCGGCGACACCGACTACCCGGTGGCGTCGGTGGCCGGGGGCTCCTCGGGCATGACGACATGGGGCTCGGCCGTCGTCGAGGCCGCGCGCGCCCTGCGCGACCGGTACGGGGCCGAGCCGCCGGACGGGGCGCACGCCTGCGGCAGCGTCGGGCCGGCTGACCGGCGGTTCGCGATGCACGCCTTCGGGGCGCAGTTCGCCGAGGCGCACGTCCACGTGGACACCGGCGAGGTGCGGGTGCCGCGCCTGCTGGGCGTGTTCGCCGCGGGCCGGATCATCAACCCCCGCACGGCGCGCTCCCAGTTCGTCGGCGGGATGACGATGGGGCTGTCCATGGCCCTGCACGAGAACGGGGTGCTCGACCCGCGGACCGGCCACGTGGTCAACCACGACCTCGCCGAGTACCACATCGCGGCGAACGCGGACGTGGACGACATCGAGGCGGTCTGGCTCGACGAGCACGATCCCCACGTCAACGCCATGGGGTCCAAGGGCATCGGGGAGATCGGCATCGTCGGGACGGCCGCCGCCGTGTCGAACGCGGTGTGGCACGCCTGTGGGGTGCGGGTCCGGGACCTGCCGATCACGCTGGACAAGCTCCTGCACGCGCTGGAGGAGCGGGACGAGCGGTGACGCCCCGGGGGTGGGCCTTGGCTGCTCACCACCGAAGGACGTGGAGGCCTCTGAGGGACGTGGAGGCCCCGGCGAGCGGCGCGAGTGGGCCCGGCCCGCTCGCGTCCCTCGCCCCCCGTGGGGTTCGCTCGGGCTCCGCCTCGCCCAGGCCCTCGCCTCCCGTCCGGGGCACGGTCACGGCCGCTGTCCCGCGCAGGCGGGCGACACCGGCGTGATCAGCACGGCCGCTCGCGCCGGCCTGCGGGCGGATGCCGGATCCGGTCGATCCCGCCGGTGTGCCGCACGTCGAGGGAGAAGGCCGCGGCGTTGCCGAGCACGGCGCCGGCCACCCCCGGCGAGGACGACGGTCGGGCGCAGCGGCCCGGACTGACGGCCCGGCAGGGAGAGCTTCGCCCGCGGTCCCGCCACCCGGCTCCGCGACCAGAACCCAAGGGGTCGTCATGGCCTTCTCCGGTTCGGCTCGTTACCGGCCTTTCATGACGTCGGCCGCGTGTCCCGACGGCGGGTGCCCATGCCGGGCACCCGGGGGGCGGAGCCCGGTGGAAGCGGTTCGCGGGTTTGGCCCGCCGGATCGGGGTGAGACGAGGAGCGGGTCGGCAGGGAGCGGCCCGGACGGCATCCCACCCCATCCCCTCGGGGCCGCCGTCCGGGCCCACTGCCGATGGCTCAGAGCCCGGCCACCGTGACGACCACACACCGGCGGCCGGGCGCGAGGGGAACCCGTGGACCGGAAGGACGCGGCACCGCCCTTGCCCCGCCTGGCCACCGGTCGGATGATCACCGCCGGCGCTCACCCGGCCGCGGCGAGTGCCTCCGCCTCCGCCAGGTATCGCGCCACCGGACCCAGGGTCAGCATGCCGCTGCCCGCGCCCGCGTGCTCCGTACGGGCGTCGCGCAGGGCGGCCCCGGCGCGCGCGGCGATCGCGCGCTCCCCGAGGAGCACGGCGGCGCGGGCCGTCAGGCACCACATCGCCTCCTGGAGGTGGTCGTGCGGCGGCTCGGGCGCCGCGGCGAGGGCGGCCCGGGCCTGTTCGGCCCGGTCCTGGGCGAGCAGCACCAGGGGGTGCGCCCACGGCCGGTACGGCCCCCAGTCCAGGCGCGGGTCGGTGGGGGCGGGCCGGTCGTGCAGCAGCCGCAGCCCCAGGAGGGCGAGCGGGAACAGGCCCCGGTGCAGCCCCGGCATGCCGGCCGTCCGCAGGGCGTCCTCGGCGGCCCGGTACTGCTGGGCGGCCGCGGCCGCGCCCGGTCCGCCGGGTTCGCCGGGTTCTGCGGGTTCGGCGCTGCGGGCGGCCGTGATCCGGGCCCGCAACCACCCCGTGAGGACGGGGACGAGGGGCGCCTCGGTGGTGGCGGCGAGCCGTTCGGCGGCCTCGGCGTGCGCGGCCGCGGCGTCGAGGTCGCCGAGGGCCGAGGCGCACTGCAGGCGGACGAGTCGTCCGAGGACGGCGAAGTCCGGCAGGTCGTGACGGGTGGCCAGGTCGAGGATCTCGGCGCCGACCGCGTCCCGTTCGGCCGCGAGCCCGCAGCGGGTGAAGGTCTGGAGGAACACCCCGTTGAGGGCGAACGCCAGCAGGGCGGGATCGGCGAGCTCCCGCGCGAGCGCCTCCGCCCGCCGGGCCGCCCGCAGCGCGCGCTCCCGCTCCGCCCCGGACAGGTCGCCGCTGCGGCTCTCGACGGCGATCGTGGCCAGGAGGCGGGCGCGCAGGTCGGCGGGGCCGTCGGGGCCGAGCGCGGCGAGGGTGCGTTCGGCGGCGGCGACGACGGCGCGGGACTGCTCGGGGTCGTCGGCCCGGCTCCACAGGGCGGGCACGTCGTAGGCGCCGATGATCCGGGCGGTCAGCCGGAGGTCTCCCGTGCGCTCGGCCGCCCGGACGGCGGCGAGGCGCTCGCGCCGCGAACTCACGAGGGCGTCGCCGCCGGCCAGTGCGAGGGTGCGGGCCAGGTCCACGGTGGTGCGCGGGCCCAGCCGGACGCCGGACCCGCTCCACACGACGCCCTCGGGAGGCGCGGCGCCGCTGAGGATCTCCGTCTCCAGCCGCCGGAGTTCCGTGCCGGGGTCCAGCCCGAGCTGGTCGGCGAGCATCGCGCGGGCGCGGCGCAGGGCGGCCAGCGCGTCGGCCTGGCGCCCGGCGCGGTGCAGCGCCCTGGCGAGCAGCCCCCAGGCCGGCTCGCGCCACGGGTGTTCGGCGACGTGGGCACCCAGTTCGGCGACCAGGTCGGCCCCTTCCCCGGAGTCGAGGAGGAGGCGGGCGCGCAGTTCCACCGCTTCCAGCCGCCACTCCTCCAGCCGGGCCCGCTCGCGCTGCGCCCACGCGGAGCCGGTCACGTCGGCGTAGGCGGGCCCGCGCCAGGCCGCGAGTACCGCGCCGAGGTCGCCCACCGCGCCCGGGTCGCGCCGGGCGCGGGCCAGGGCGTCCTGGAAGCGGTGGACGTCCACGGCCTCGCGCGGCAGGCGCAGCGCGTAGCCGGGGCCTTCGGTGACGAGTACGCGCGGTGGGGTGCGCGGCGGCCGGTCGGGTTCGAGGGCGCGGCGCAGCGCGGCGACGAAGGTGCGCAGGGCGCCGACGGCGCGGGCCGGCGGGTCGGTCCACAGGTCGTCGACCAGGGTGTCGGTGGTGACCATCCGCCCCTCGGCGGCGACGAGCCGGGCGAGCACCTCCCGGTGGCGGGGGCCGCCCAGGTCGACGGGGCTTCCGTCGTCACGCAGGGCCCGTACGGCTCCCAGCACGTCGATTCGCATGCCTCCATCCTGCGTGCCGGGGCCGACCGCGCCCAACCGTACTGATCGGATGCTGATCGCCGTCGTCCAGGCTGGCCCGGTCGGTCCCCGACTCGAAAGGACGTTCTCCCATGACGCTCACTGTTCCCGGTTTCGACCACGTCCGCCTGCCCGGTGCGGACGGTGTGGAGCTGGCCGCCGCCGTCGGCGGCAGCGGCAGCCCGGTCGTGCTGCTGCACGGCTTCCCCCAGACCCACCTGATGTGGCGGCACGTCGCCGGGCGGCTCGCCGGCGAGCACACGGTGATCTGCCCCGACCTGCGGGGCTACGGCGCCAGCGACAAGCCGGCGGCCACCGGCCCCGAGGTGTACGCGAAGCGCACCATGGCCGCCGACGTCGTGGCCCTGGCGGCGGCGCTCGGCCACGAGCGCTTCGCCCTCGTCGGCCACGACCGGGGCGCCCTGGTCGCCTTCCGGGCGGGGCTGGACCACCCCGGGACCGTCACCCATCTCGGCATTCTCGACGTCGTGCCGACGCTCGACATGTGGAACGTGCTGCACGGCGTGCCGGCGGCGGTCGGCTACCACCTGTTCCTGATGGCGCAGCCGCCGGGCCTGCCGGAGACGATGATCGCCAACAGCGCGGACGCCTTCTTCGGTTCGTTCCTCGACGCCTGGGCCGGCGACCGGGCCGCCATGCCGGCGGACGTACGGGCGGAGTACCTGCGGGCGAGCGCCGCGGCGGTGCCGTCGATCGTCGCGGACTACCGGGCCTCGGCGGGCATCGACGTGGTGCACGACCAGGCGGACCTGGACGCCGGGTCGCGGCTGGCCATGCCCGTGACGGTCGTCCAGCAGGACTGGGGGGCGCAGCTGGGCTACGACGCGGCCGGGGTGTGGAGGGCGTGGGCGCCGGACCTGGACCACCGGCTGACCCGGGCGGGGCACTTCATGGCCGAGGAGGCGCCCGAGGAGATCGCGGCGGCGATCCGGGACCTGCTGGCCCGCTGAGCCTCCGCTCCCCCGGGTGCGCCGGGCGGACCGGGCTCCGTTCCGCGCGCCCGGGGGTGCCGGCGGTCGGCTCGCCGTTCGGCCGGCGGTGGGCAGCGGGCCGGACAGCGCCGGGGCGTACGGGCGTGCGCTCAGCTGCGGGTGACGATGACCGTTCAGCTGTGGGTGACGATGACGGAGATGCCCCAGCCGATCGCGGCGAGGACCACGGCGAAGCACAGCGTGGCGACGGCGTAGCCGGGTGCGCCGGGGGTGGGGCGGCCACCGGCCCCGGGCCGGCCCGGGGCCGGTGGCCTGTCGGGGGTGGCCGGGACGTCGGGGGTGGCCGGGGGGTTGAGAGCGCGCACGCCGACGGCGAACAGCGCGGGCAGGCCGGCGCCGGCGAGGATGCCGACCACGACGATCTTCCAGAGCGCGTTCGGGTCGATCCAGGAGCTCATCGGGTCACCTCGTCGGGGGCGGTCTCCGGGACGACCGACCCGGTCCACGCGGCGTTGACGTTCTCCGGGGTCACGGCCGGGTGGCGGGAGGCCGCGTAGAAGGCGACCGAGGCCACCACCAGGACGGCGAAGACGGCCACCACGCCGCCGGTGCCGCCGATCCCGTGGGCGGCCCAGTAGGCCAGCGCCCCGACCAGGGCCGCGGCCGGGAGGGTCAGCAGCCAGGCCACCACCATCCGGCGGGCGATGGTCCACCGTACGGTCGCGCCCTTCCTGCCGATCCCCGTGCCGAGGATCGACCCGGTGGCGACGTGGGTGGTGGAGAGGGAGTAGCCGAAGTCGGCGGAGGAGAGGATGACCGCGGCCGAGGCCGACTCTCCGGCCATCCCCTGCGGCGGTTCGATCTCCACCAGCCCCTTGCCCAGCGCCCTGATCACCCGCCAGCCGCCGACGTAGGTACCCAGGGCGATGGCCGCGGCGCAGGAGGCGATCACCCATGCCGGGGCCCTCGCCCCGCTGCTCAGCGCTCCGTCGGCGATCAGGGCCAGGGTGATGACGCCCATGGTCTTCTGGGCGTCGTTGGTGCCGTGGGCGAGCGAGACCATGCAGGCCGAGCCGACCTGGCCCAGCCGGAACCCGCGGGTGCGCGCGTCCTCGGCGACCTCGCGGGTGAGGTGGTAGACGAGGCGGGTGCCGAGCGCGGCGACCAGGGCGGCGATGACCGGTGACAGGGCGGCCGGCACGATCACCTTGGCCACCAGGCCCTGCCACTTGACGGCCGAGGCGCCGGCCGCCGCCATCGTCGCCCCGACCACGCCGCCGATCAGCGCGTGCGAGGAACTGGAGGGGATCCCCGCGTACCAGGTCGTCAGGTTCCACAGGATGCCGCCGGTCAGCCCGGCCACGACCACCGTCAGCGTCACGTCCCGGCTGTGCACCAGGCCGCCGGCGATCGTCGCGGCGACCGCCGTCGACAGGAACGCGCCGACCAGGTTCAGCACCGCCGAGACGCCCACCGCGATGCGCGGCGGGAGGGCGCCGGTGACGATGGAGGTCGCCATGGCGTTGCCGGTGTCGTGGAATCCGTTGGTGAAGTCGAAGCCCAGCGCGATGACCACCACCAGCGCCAGGACCACGTCGTTGCCGCTCACGGGCACGAACCTAGCCCGCCGGTCCCCGTCCGGGGCGGACCAGCGCGCCGTACGGGGCGTGGAAGCACTCCCGCGCTCCCCCGATTCGGGGGCCGGGAGCGGGCTGCGCTCCCGGGCCCCCGACCTTCCTGACCGCCCGGGGCCTCCGGCCTGGCGGCCTGCGCGGCCGAAGCCGCCGCTCGCGGATCAGCGGATCAGCGGATCAGCGGATCAGTTGTCGTCGGCCGGTCCGTCGTCGATCCGGTCGTCGAGGACGATCCGCGGCTGGATCAGCGGAGCGCTCCCACCGTCCTCGCCCGCGGGCCGGGTGCGGTTGACCACGGCGGCGATGCGCTCGTAGCAGGTGACGGCCAAGGCCCAGGTCTCGATACCGCTGTGACCGTCGACGCCGTTGTAGGCGGTCCTTCGCAGGGCGTTGAGGAGCGCGATGACGCTGCGGCCGGACAGGACCGTGTCCTCGTCGCTGCCGCTGACCGGCTCGGAGAAGTGGGTGGTGCCCGCGATCTGCGCGGCGAGGAAGTCCCAGGTCTCGGAATGGCAGGAGATCGCGACGGTCCTCACCGCCGCCGCCTTGCGCAGGGTGGCGACGTGGGTGGGCCAGGTGAACGACTCCGGGATGAGGTCGGACACGCCTCCGGCCGGGCCGTCGGCGTTCTCCGCGACAGCCGGCTCGGCGGCGGGTTCCGATTCCGGTTCCAGCTCGGGCTCGGTGAGATCCGTCCGCGGCCGGAGCCGGTCCGCGAGCTGGACCGCGATCAGCTTGGCGAAGTCCTCGGTGAGGCCGCCGGGCCGGCCGGCCGGCGCCGCCTCGTCCGGCTCCGGCGTCGGTGCTTCGGCCTCTCCCCCGGTCTCGACGGGTGTCGGCCGAGCGCGGAGGAGGTCGGCGTAGACCTCGGCCGCGATGCGGCGGACCTCTTCCTCGCTGAGGGCCGAGGGGGCGGTGGGCTCGCCGTCGGCGGCGGACTCGGTCACGGTGATCTCCTTGCAGTCGGGCTCCGCGGCCTGGCCGGGAGCGGACGGGAGTGCCGGTCGGGGTTCGGGACCAGCCGTCCGGGTCTCGACACCGTCCCGAACAGGGCCGGTGGCCGGAGCGGTCGCACTGTCGTCGGCTGTGGGCCGGGGCTCCTCGGAGACCGGCGCCACCGCAGGGTCGCGCTGGGTTCCCGGCCCATGGCCGCCGGTTCCCGTCGAGGCCACGTCCCCGGCGGCACCAGCGGTGTCCCTCAATGCGGCGAGCTCACTTCGAGCGGTGCCCAGCTGTCGGCGGAGCGTGCGGTTCTCCTGAATCGCGCGCTCGGCCAGTTCCTGTGCCTTGGCGATCGTCCCGAAGGCGCTGTCACGGTGCTCGCTCAGCCCGGTCGACAGCGACTTGGTGAGTTCGGAACGCAGAACGTCGGTGTTGTTGCGGAGTTCCTCCAGGCCGGCCTGCAAGGTCTTCGCGATCTCCGCGCGCAGCAGTTCGACCTGACGGGCAGTGCCCATCGTGTCCCCTCCCATCTCGCACACCTGTGAGGGCGGCTGCTACAGCGTGGCCGCGTGGGCTGACGGACGCTGAGGGGATCGACGCGGCTGTCGGGAACACGTCCACCACTGTCCGAGATCGGATCATCACGCGGAGGCGATGAAAAGCCAGTTCGAGGGAAATGACACTGGCGATCGATCGAACGACCTGCTGTCGGTCGAGTGGGGCGTACGGCATCGCCGGGAGCCTGACCGGGCGGGTGGACGCGTCCGCAGCCGAGGAGGACGACCTGCGGCGCCACCCGTTCACGGCTCCGGTGGCGTGCGGGACGGGCCTGGACGGCTTCGGCGCCGCCGGCGGGGTCGGTGCCGGTGAGCACGGCGATCCGGCGGAACCCGGCGACGGTGAGCTGGGCGAGGGCGCGGCCGAGCGTGGCCGAGCGCGGCCGAGCGTCGGGGTGCGGCCGACGTGGGTGTCGGCCGACACCGGCACCTTCGATATGCGGTGCGGCACGGCATCGGCGGCTGCCCTTGCGGCCCTCCCGGCCCCAGGGCGGTCATAGGAGGTTCAGCAGGTCCAGGGCGAGGTAGGCGGCAGCGGTGTCGGTCATCTCGCCACGGCGGAGCACATGGGAACGGAACTCCGCCAGGTCGAGGGTGACGACGTCGATGAACTCGGTGCGCTCGGGGGTCGGTTCGGCGACCTTGACACAACCGGTGGCGAGGAAGGCGAAGCGACGGGCGTCGGAATAGGCGTCCAGCCAGTACGATCCGGCGGCCCGGACATCGCCCTGGTAGCCGGTCTCCTCCAGCAACTCCCGTGCGATGGCGTCCAGGGCCTCTTCGCCGGGTTCGAGGAAGCCGCCGGGAAGCTCGTAGAGCACCTGGCCGGGTCCGGGCCGGTACTGCCGGGCCAGGATGACCTGCCGGTCGGTGGTGAGGGCGAGCACCGCGCCGGCCGGGCGCTCGCTCTTGACGTAGAACTCCTCCATCCGCCCGTCCGGCAGCTCGTACTCGACGCGGTCCACGGACCGGCCGAACTTGCTGAACACGATGGTGCGTTCGATCTCGCGCCACGACGTGGTGATGCCGTTCGTCATGGTCCGGACTGTACGGCCCCGGCCGGTCGTGGATAACTGTTCCGCCAACCCGACCCCGCGCCGCTGGAATTCGGTCGAAACGTTTGGAAGGCCCGGGCAGGGCATTTCCCGGTGTGGGCGGGGTGCGGTCGCGGAGAGCGGGTGTGAATGGAGAATTTCACGAATCTGCGTTGTGGGGCGTGGGGCGACCGGAAATCCGCGAACCGGCCGGTTTCCGCGTGACGGTCCTGTGTTCTCCCTCCGGAGGGAGGACACAGGACCCGGTCGGCGCGGAGTCAGAGGATCTGGATCTCCTTGACCAGCGGCGGACGGTTCGGGTAGGTGATGTCGGTCCAGCGCGGGACCTTCACCGAGTCGCCGTTGGCGTCGTAGTAGATCAGGTCGTTGTTGCCGGTGGAGATCCGGTCGACCCACCAGTTGCCGAAGGAGGTCCGGCCGGCGTTCGCGTAGCAGTCGACGCTGTCCCGGCCGTTGAGGTGCGACCAGATCTTCAGGAAGTCGTTGCGGTTCCCGTCGCACTGGACGTGGTCGATGGCGAAGGCGTTGCCCGACGGGACGGCCACGGTGAACACGGCCGCCGCCGCGAACGCGGTGGCCAGGGAACTCACGATCTTCTTCGTTTTCGAGAACACGGATTCTCCTCGGACGAATCACACGCGAATTGATTCCGGGTCACGAACCCAGGCCGCTGCTGCCAAATCCGGCTGGGTCGTGCTCGATCAGCTTCTCCGTCGGCCCGTACACGGTCAACCGCGGTCGCCGTGCACTGACCGCGTACCGGCCATCCCTGTCCGAACCTTCCGTGCACGGTGGGAGGGATGGGGCCGGTGGGGTGTGCGCGGGCGCTCCGGAGTGCCGATATCCGCAGGGCACCGGTCGGCCGGGGAATGGCGCGGAACCGGTCGCACCACCGCGGCTCGGAAGGCGCGCCGGCGGCGCACGGCTTACCCTTCGCGCTGCCCGGCCAAGGCCGCGCGTCCTGCCGAAAAGTCCGTGGCCGGGCCGGCCCGGGCGAGGGCAGAATCGCCCCATGGCGGACATGGAGGCGTTCCGGGAGGCGGTCATCGGCTGGGCCGCCGGGGGACCGGGCGAGCCCGCGGACGAGCTGGCCGGGCTGCTGCGGGTGCGGACGGCGTTGCTGCTGGAGGGGCCGAGCGACCTCGCCGCCGTGGAAGCGCTCGCCGCGCGCCACGGCCGGGACCTGGCCGCCGAGGGGGTGTGCGTCGTCCCGATGGGCGGGGCGATGAGCGTCGGCCGCTTCGCCACCCTGCTCGGGGCGCCGGGGCTGGGCCTGCGCCTGGCCGGGCTGTGCGACGAGGGCGAACAGGGCTTCTACGAGCGCGCGCTCGAACGGGCCGGCGGGCCGCGCGACGGCTTCTTCGTGTGCGCGGCGGACCTGGAGGACGAACTCATCCGCGCGCTGGGCGTGCCGCGGGTTGAGGAGGTGCTCCGGGCCGAGGGCGACCTCGCGGCCTGGCAGACCTTCGTGCGTCAGCCCGCCCAGCAGGATCGGCCGGCGCACCAGCGGATGCGGCGCTTCCTGGGCACCAAGACGGGGCGCAAGATCCGTTACGGCCGCCTCCTGACCGAGGCCCTCGGCCCGGAGCAGGTCCCGGCGCCGCTGCGGGGCCTGCTGCTGCACCTGTGACGGCGGGGTACCGGGCTGTTCCTTCGAACGGTCCGGTACCGCGCGCCAGTCCTGCGTGATGGTTCCCGCGCGCCGGTCCCGGAAGGCCGCTGACGGAAGGGCCCTGGCGGAAGGCCGCTGACGGCCCGTTCGGCCACGGCGGCCCGGGCCCGGCGGTCAGCCGAGGAAGTCGACTCGGTCGATCAGGCCGTCGCGGACCCGGTAGGCCACCAGCACACGAACGGGCCCGTCCGCGATGCCGTGCGCGATCTCGTGGTCCACCACCCAGTCCCCCTCGGTGAGCCGGCCGACGATCTCGGCCCGGCAGCGGCCCTCGGCGAACTTGCCGGCGTACGCCTCCCGCACGGCGTCGCGCCCGAGCAGACTCTCCCCGCCGCGGCGGTTGATGCGGACGTCGGGGGCGTACGTCGCCGCGAAGGCGTCGAGGTCGTGGCTGTTGTAGGCGGCGAGCTGCCGTTCGACGACGGTCTCCGGGGTGGTCATCGGTTGATCATGCGGGAATGTCCCTTCGCTCGTCCAGGGTGGACCGGAGTGAACCGGGGTGGTCAGGCCGTCAGGATCCGGACCAGGCGCGCCGCCTCCGCCCGGACGCGGGTGGGGGCGGCCGGTGCGGCCAGGGCGTCGAGGGCGGGCAGGGCGGTGCGGACGCCTTCGGCCGCCGCGCACTCGGCGGCGAGGGTGAGGGCGCCCGCCAGACCGCGACGGCCGGGCTCGTCGGCGAGAGTGGTGACCATCGCCGCGAGCACCTCCCACACCGCCGGGCCCGCACCGCCGCGCGCGGCGTCCGCGAGGACGGGCAGGAACCGGTTCGGCTTGGCCGCCGTCAGGCGCCAGAGCGCCGCGAGCCACTCGCCGAGCGCCTCCGGGCGCAACCGACCGCGTGCCGTCAGGGCCAGCAGGGCGTCCAGCGCGGCGGTGCGCTGCTCCGGCCCGGCGGCGGTCAGCCCGTAGGCGAGCAGCAGGTGGCTCGTGGGGCCGAACTCGCCGGGGGCCTCGGCGAAGCGGGGCAGCAGGGGGTTGACGCCCCGGACGCCGGGCGTCGCGGCCGCCTGGGAGACCGCGGCGGGCAGCCCGTGGGCGGCGACGGTCTCGGGGTGCCAGGGCGCCAGCCAGGGCAGCTGGACGATCTCGGCGGGCGACATCAACGGCGCGCCCGCGAAGCGGCTGCTCTCGGTGGGGTCGGGCAGGGTGTGCAGCAGCCCGGTGATGCCGTCGGGTATGGGTGCGGGTACGGCGGTGGCGGCCAGCGGGGCGATGCGCGGGAGTGTGGGCGGGGCCCAGCCGTAGCCGGAGATCCGCTCGGGCTGGTCCGGGGTCTGGGTGTGGAACCCGTCGGGGGCGGGCGGCGGTGTGTCGGTGGGCAGGTCGCAGCCGAGTGCGGCGGCCTCGGCGCGGACGGCCTCCAGCGCCTGCGGGGGCGTCCGCAGCAGGGCCTGGGCGAGGTCGGCGGGCCAGGGGCGGGCGCCGGTCGCGCGGTACGCCGCGAGCCGTTCGATGAGCACGGCGGGATCGATGCTGCCGTCACCGGCGGTGGGGGTGGCGAGCAGCAGCGGCACCGGGGCGTCGGCGACGCTGTGCGCGGCTTCGAGGACGCGCAGGGCCGGGATCACGGCGGGAGTGCGGAGGTGGGCGGGGAGGCCGAGCAGTTCGGCCGCGTGGGCGTCGGACTCCTGCGGCCGTCCGGTCAGGGTGTCGACCAGGCAGCCGAGTGCTCCGCCGAGGTGGCGGGCCTCCCCGGGGTAGACCCGGTGTCCGACGCGGCGTGCGGCGATCGGGGCGAGGGCGGCCCGCAGGGCGGCCGCGTCGCGGTGGTGTTCGGCGACGAGCGCGGCCAGCACCGTCTCGAACTCGCCGGGGTCGGGCAGCCGGTCGACCGTCAGGGCCCCGAGCCGCTCCACGAGGTCGAGCGGCCCGGCGGGTGCGGTCGGCAGCGCTACGGGCCCCGCCGGTGCGGTGGCGATGGGGGCGGCGGCAACAGGCGGGGCGGTGACAGGCGCGGCGACGGCGTCCGGGAGCGCGAGCAGGCGCCGGGCGTCGGCCTGGAGGGCCGGGCCGAGGGCGGTGGCGGCTTCGCGTACGGCCTCGGCGGTGGCAGGGGCGGCGTGCGGCAGGTGGCGGGCGGCCAGGCCCAGGGCGCGTTCCTGGACGGCGGCGGCCGGGTGGGCGAAGGCCTCGGCGACGGCGGGAAGCAGGACGTCGACCACCGCGAGGTCCCGGCGCAGCGCGGCGTCCGCCCAGGACAGCTGGGTGGTGGCGAGCGTCTTCTCCGGGCGGGCCAGGATCGCCGCCGTGAGTTCGGCGAACTGGTCGGCGGGCAGCCGCTCGTCCACGGACCGCAGGGCTGCCTGGGCGGCCTTGGCGGCGCCCGTCGCGCCGTCGGCGGCCAGTCGCACGTGGTCGCCCGCCCGGGCGAGGACCTCCTCGGCGCCGGGGGCCAGCGCCGCGTACAGCTGGAGGAACCCGCGCAGGTTGCCGGGCCGGTCGCCGCGCAGCAGACGGCCCAGGCACAGGTCGATCAGTTCGGCGCGGTCGAGCACGCCTTCGGCCGCCAGGGCGGTGAGCGCGGTGGGCCACGCGTCGTCCGGCCCGGAGCGGGCGGCGTACGGGTCGGCGAGCTCGGTGCCGACGTCCGGGACCTCGAAGAGCCGGCGGACGAACTCGGCGAGCCGGGGCTGGGCCCGCAGCCAGGAGCGCAGGGTGCCGTGGTGAGGCACCGGCTCGCGCAGGCCCCGGTCGGCGAACCACTCGCCGATCTCGCGGTGGTTGGGGTAGCGCGCCATGCCGCCCTGGCGCACCCAGCCGGTCACGTAGCCGTCGGTGGCGGGCGGTTCGGCGCCGGACCAGACGGCGAGGCCGTGGGCGAGGAACCAGCGGACGTGGTCGCCCCGGGCGGGCAGCCACTCGGCGAGCCGGACCGCGAGCTCGCGCTGGAACGCGGCGTCCCGGTGCGGGCCGATCAGGGCCAGCAGCAGGGCGTGGGCGTCGGCGTTGGTGGAGCCGCCGCCGGGCAGCGGCCAGGTGAGGAAGAGCAGGCGGCGGGCGGTCAGCCAGTCCTGCGCCTCGGCCGGGGTGGCGGCGCTGAACACGCCGGCGAACTGGAGGGCGGCGAGCTGGTCGTAGGCGGCGCTGTAGCGGCTGATGTCGCCGGAGGAGAGCTCACGCACCAGCTCGGTGCGGAGCTTGCGCAACGGGGCTCGCAGATGGCGCAGTTCGGCGGCGGGGACGGGCGAGAGCCGGTCGATCACGCCCTGGGGGATCCGGGCGGCGATGAGCGCCCTCACCTCGTCCCAGCTGATCGTCTCGTTCGTGCGGTCGGTCACGACGCCCCTCCGTCCGGTTCGGCTGACGACCCGGAACATAGCGCGGCCCACTGACAGTGGCAGTGGATGCCGGAGCTGGGGCTGCTGACGCGCCTCGCTGTCAACGGCGCCACCGCCGTCACCGGCTTCTGCGGCGCCCGCCTCGTCCGCGCCCCGGGGCTTGGCGGCCCGCCCACGTCGATCGGCTACCGGCTACCGGCTACCGGCTACCGGCTACCGGCCCTGATGCTCCGTCCGGGGTGAGCCCGCCGGTTGCGTGGGCATGATCACCGGCGGCGGCGGGCTCCGGCAGTCCGCCACGACGAATCGATCGAAGCAGCTCGAAGCGAGGGGACGAGACGCCATGGAGGCGAGCACGACTGGTCCGGCAGCCCGCGCGCGGCTGCTGGAGCACCTCACCGAAGCGCTCCGGAACCTGCCCACCGGCTCGGCCCTGGTGCGGAGGCACCCCGACCTCCCCCGGGCGGCCTTCGCTCCCGCTGCCACCGCGCGGTTCCGGAACGACTTCGCCGACGTCGAGGAGGACGACGACGCCCCGGCGCGCTTCGGCGCCACCTACTGGGTGTCCGGTGTGGCCCTGGCCGACTCCGACCGGTGCGTCGACCTCCTGCTGACCGCCTGGCGGAAGGACGGCTGGCACACCCGGGTGCCCCGGGACTCGGGCCCGCGCGCCGCATACGCCACGACCACCGACGGGTTCACCCTCGCGCTCCTGCAGAGTGTGCAGGGGTACCTCAGCCTGCACGGCTCGACGCCCCGCTTCCTGCCCGGCCCGAACGAGGACGACTCCTTCCCGGAGCGCATCGATCGCCCGGCGCCGTGACCGGGGCCGGGGGGTGTGCCTGGTCAGCCAGGGCGTCGGCGGGCGCAGCCGGCCGGCCGGCCGGCCAGGGCGCTCAAGGCCGAGAGGTGGGGCGAGGCGGCGGGCCATCCGCCTCACGCCCGGTCAGGGGCGGGAGCCGGTCTCCCCGACCGGGTCGGGGAGAGCTCGACGCGTGGCCTCAGGGCCACAGACCGCTCGATCGTGGCGCGGATGCCAGGAACACTCCGGACGGCGGGCAGAGGGCCTTCTGACGGCCTTGCCGGGCCCTCCCGAGGGGCTTGATCCAGGTCCACCCGAAGAGCGACTCAACCGGGTCTGGGGGGGGCGCCCTGGTCACCGTGCTCCGACGGCTGATCAGCGCAACGGGTCACACACCGCCCTTGTGCCACTGCCCGTACGACCACCGGCCGTCGGCGTCCAGGATGCCGACGCGGTGCCGGTGGTCGGCACCGACCATGGAGGTGAAGGCGGGACCCGAGGCGACGGTCGGGGCGTCGTAGGAGGCGCCTCCGTCGATCTGCACCCGGATCGTCCAGCCGTTCGACTCCTCGCCCTGCGCCCAGACCGCGTCGCACCGCTTCGAGTACCGGAGCCACACCTGGGGGTGCAGGCCGCTCCCCGGGTGGGTCACGGTCCCCGGAACCGTCTGGGCGTCCGAGCCACATCCCGTCGCCTTCGGGCTCTTGCCGTCACAGGCGTTGCCGTGGCAGCCCGCGGCGCCTGCGCTCGCCGTGGCGGCGGGCCCGGCGAGCTGCGGAACCACTGCCGCGGCAGCCGAGAGAACCAGCGCGGTGACCCTGCTCGATGCGCGCACTGCTGATGCCCCTCTCCGTCGGCGGCCCCGGCGGGAACCGCTCTTAGCACGTAGGTACAGCCTTTCGCCCGGTTCCAGGGGGAGAAGACCGCAAGGTTCACCGGAAAGAGGACATCGGGCGCGGTCCGGACGGCGCGGATGCGGGCACGAGCGCGCCATCCACGGTGGACGGCCACGGTGGATCGACCGGGTCAGGCGTACCGGCACTCCGCGGCAGCGCGGCCTGCTCGGCGGGCCACCACCGATCGCGCACCCAGTCGGCAACGGACGAGTCCTGCCCACGCGGAAGTCTCCCTCGGTCGCTGCCCTCTCCCCCGCCGGCGCCGTGCCGTCCACATGTCTGTTCCTGGGTCGCTTGGGTCGCTGAGTCGCTTGGGTCGCTGCCCACGCCCCTGCCAACGGCCACCGAGTACGGCCTGGGGCGGCGGGGCTCCAGGCCGGATCCCCCCAGGTGAACGCCTGTGCCCGGTAGAGAGGTGGCAGCGACTCAGCGACTCAGCGACCCAAGCGACCGACGGTTCGGAGTCATCACGGCTTCCTGGAGGGAGGAACGCGCCCCCTGCGGCTTCGGTCGCTGGAGCTACCGAGCGACTCAGCGACCGTCCATCAAGCACCCCGGACACGCGCGACACGCCGGGGAAAACGCCCCCAGAGACTCAGTCGCTTTCAGTCGCTGAGCTTCAGTCGCTCCACAAAACCCCAGGTCAAGGTATGTTTGCCCACCTGATCAGCGACCGAAGCGACTCAAGCTCGGGTATATGAAGACATTCCCGTGTGCGTGTGCGCGTTATAGACCCGGGCTTCAGTCGCTTCAGTCGCTGTTTGCTGTTGAAAACGGCTTTGACCTGCGAAAATGCCGGAGTGACCGAAGCAGCGACTGAACGGGCTCAGTCGCTCCCCCAGGTCTCGGTCGCTCAGTTTGTCCGCAAAGGCCGGTGGTAGCGGTTCGTACGTCCTCGCTCGGCTAGTCTGTGTGAGCTATCTTCTGAACTTCGGTCGCTTCAGTCGCTGATCTGGTACCCGCCAGTGCTCTGACCTGGCATTTTGCCCTCAGCGACTGAATGAGCGACTCAAGTCCGGGCAGCTACCGAACAAAGGGGAAGGGACCAGCGTGACGGCGCCGAAGGCCGTGGGGAGCGACCGAGCGGACCGCCAGCCGGAGGCGCTGGCCGTTGCCGGCTGGTGTGCTGCCCAGGGCTGGCCCGTCCATCCGCTGGCCCCCGGACGCAAGACCCCGCCCGCGAACTGCCAGGCCTGCCAGGACTCACCGCACTCCCCCGCCGACTGCTCCTGCCCCGCCGCCGGTCGCTGGTGCCACGGCTTCCACGCAGCGACTCTGGACCAGCGAGTCCTCGACACCTGGTGGCGCGTCAACCCGGACTTCGGGGTCGGCGTCGCCTGCGGTCCGGCCGGGCTGGTCGTCATCGACGTCGACAGCCACACCAGCGTCGTTCCCGCCCGGGACCGCATCCTGCCCGGAATCCCGATCCACGAGGGCGTCGACCTGGACGGGCTGGAGAACGGCTACCACACCATCGCCCTGCTGGCCGCCCTGCGCCGGGCCGCTGACCCCACGACGGACGAGAGCACCCTGCGCGTCCGCACACCCTCCGGGGGCCTGCACATCTGGTACCAGGACCACACCGACCGCCGCTTCACCTGCTCCACCGGGTCCTCCGCGGGCCGCGCGCTGGCCTGGCAGGTCGACGTCCGGGCCCACGGCGGCTACATCGTCGCCCCCGGCACCGTCACCGCCGCCGGCACCTACACCGCGCTCCCCGGTGCCAGGATCCCGGCCCCGCTGCCCGAGTGGCTCAGCGAGGAACTCGTCCGGACCGGCCACCTCAAGGACCGCCCGGGGCGGCACGGCGTCCTCCAGCCGGCCGTTCCCGACCGCGCCCGCCGGGCCGTCGTCGCCGCGGGCGGCGGAAAGCAGGGCGCGGAGCGGGTCCTCGACACCGTGCTCCAGGACGTCACCGCCTGCGCCACCACACCCGAGGGAGCCGGCTTCACCGGCAAGCTCAACCGCGCCGCGTACACCGTGGGGGGCCTGGTCTCCGCCGGCCACCTCACCCACGCCGCCGCCGAACAGCTGCTCCTCGACGCCGCCCGCACGGCCCGTCCCGCCCAGGACAGGCACAACTCCGCCGTCATCCGTTCCGGCCTGGCGGCCGGAAGCCGGCAGCCCCTGCACATCGGGAGGGCCCGCGGATGACCGATCGTACCCGCCGCAAGAGGACGGTCTTCGACCCCGTGGCCGCAGCCCAGCAGATCCTGGACTACCCGCCCGTCCCCGGTCCAGCCCAGGCCCCCTGGCACGGCACAGCCGTCCAGGAGAGCCTCCTCGACAATCCGCCCGCCGCTGCCCCGGCCGCGGCGGCGCCCCCCTCGGTTCCGCCGACAGCTGCCACATCCCTCGTCCAGGCCCCCACCGGCCCCCAGGCGACCCCGCACGGCCTGCTGCCCGACTCGCTCTCCGACCGCGGCAACGCCAAGCTCTTCGTCCACCTCTACGGCGGCGACTACCGGCACGTCCCAGGCCTCGGCTGGTACCGCTGGTCCGCGCACCGCTGGCAGCTCGACGAGGACGACACCGTCCTGTGGGCGGCCGGCGAGATGGCCGAGAGCATCGCCACCCATGACCCGCGCGGCGTCTACACCAACACCGACCTGCGCCGGCACCGCCGCCGCGCCCTGTCCACCTCCGGCATGAACGCCATGCTCGCCCAGGCCAAGTCCGCCCCAGGGATGGTCCTCAACGCCGCCCTCCTCGACGCCGACGCCTACGCCCTGTGCACCCCCGGCGGCGTGGTCGACCTGCGCACCGGGGCGATCGTCCCGCCCGACCCGAAGGTCCACCACCACTCGCGCTCCACCACCCTGGCCCCCGCCCGGATGCGCACCCCGCGCTGGGACCGCTTCCTCTCCGACACCTTCGGCGACGACAAGGAAGGCCGCCAGACCCGCGACTTCCTCCACCTGCTGCTCGGCTACTCGATCAGCGGCGACGTCGGCGCCCAGGTCATGCCCTTCCTCTACGGCCAGGGCAAGAACGGCAAGTCCGTCCTGCTCGACGTGATGATCCAGCTCCTCGGCGACTACGCCGACGCGGCCCCGCCGGGCTTCCTGATGGCCAAGACCTTCGACGGCCACCCCACCGACCTCGCCGAACTCCACGGCCGGCGCATCATCGTCTGCTCCGAGCTCAAGCCCGGCGACCGCTTCGACGAGGCCCGGGTCAAGCTGCTCACCGGCGGCGACAAGATCAAGGCCCGCCGGATGCGCCAGGACTTCTTCTCCTTCGAGCCGACCCACAAGCTCTGGCTGCTCGGCAACCACCGCCCCGAGGTCGGCACCGGCGGCTTCGCCTTCTGGCGGCGCATGCGCCTGATCCCGTTCGAGCGGGTCGTCCCCGAGGAACGCAAGATCGACAACCTGGCCCACGTCCTGGTCGCCGAGGAGGGCCCCGGAATCCTCGCCTGGCTCATCGACGGCGCCCGCCGCTACTTCGCCGGCGAGAAGGACCTGGCCGGCCCCCAGGCCGTCCAGACCGCCACCACCGCCTACGCCGAGACCGAGGACCACGTCGGCCGCTTCCTCAAGGAGGCGTGCGTCACAGGCGAGGGAATGCGGGCCGAACAGTCCCAGCTCTTCGGCGCCTACACCCGTTGGTGCGGCTTCGAGGGGGCCAATCCCGTATCCGGGCGTGCATTCGCGGCACGAGTCCGCGAGACACTGGGTATGACCTCTCCCAAGGAGATGGTCCTGTCCAACAGCCGTAAGTTCTACCCGGGCATCGGCCTGATCACCGACGACACAGAGGAGCACACCGCGTGAGCGCGCTGATCGACCCGGCCGAGCTCGCCCACGAAACCGACCTCGTCTGGCTGGAGGACACCTCCGACCTCGACTACGTCCGTCAGTCGCTGGACCGCCTCACCACCCGCCGCGGCCGCCCGGCCTACCACCGCGACGGCCGGATGGTCGGCTACGCGATCCTCGGCCCCGACGCCAAGTCGTCCCGGGCCTCCGGCACCTTCCGGCGCCGAGTCTTCTGGCTCCTGCCGCACGACCGCGACCAGGACCCGCAGGGCCTGTACTCCACCGGCGCCCCCTCCGAGGCGGTCGATCCGCGCACCGTCGCCCCGGGCGTGAAGGGCTACAAGACCGAACGCTCCGAGGGCGGCCCGGCCTCGCCGGCGATGCTGGAACTGGGGATAACCCTCCCGAAGGCCTGACGGCCCCGGGCAGGGGCGCGGGCTCTGACGTGGGGGCGGTCCGATTCTCGGGCCGCCCCCACGTTGCTGTGTCCGGGGCCGTTCGGCGTCGCAGCCCTGGCGTGCCTGCCGCGTGAACGGCTCGCCCCCGGCCGCCCGCCGGTGGGACGGCCGTCAGAGCGCCAGGTGCCGCGCCCAGTCCGCCAGGAGCGCGAAGTCGTCCGGCGTCAGTCCGGTCCTCGGATCGACGTGGTGGAGGAGCGCCGGGCCGGGGTGGTGGGCCCTGACCCAGATGCGGTCCGCGTCCGTGAGCTGGTCGTCGACCCAGGCGAACGGGCGGCCCTGCGCCCAGGCCACGATCTCCGGGGTCTTCCAGAACACGCCGTCGTCGGGCTGGGGTCGCGGATCGGACCAGGTGATGAACGGCAGTGTGGGCAGTCCCAGGAGGGGCGAGAGGAAGGTGTTGGCCTCCCCCTCCCAGGTGGTCGCCCACACCAGGTCGAACGGCAGGGCGGCGAGGGCCGGCCCGTGAGCCGGATTGAGCCAGACCCGCAGGGGCTTCGCCGGCTTGCCGGGCAGCCCCCACTCGCTGAGCCGCCGACGCTCGGCCGCCTCCCAGCGCGGGGTCATCAGCCGGTGCGTACCGTAGCCCTCGGGGCGGCGGTACGGCTTCGCGGCGAACGGATTCAGCGGCCCGTCGACGTCCACCAACAGCGCTGGTCGCATCAGGCAACCCCCTCCCCCGAGATCGTGCCCGTACGGTACTGGGCGAGGGAGGGGCCGCCCAGTGAATTTCCGGTGGGGTTGCTAATCCACCGTGGTTGCCGGGGCGCGCTCCCCCGGGCTTCTGTTCCAAGGTCACTCCCCTGGCTGGTTTTCCAGAGCCTCTCCCCCGCTGACTGCCGGAGTCGTTCCGCAGAGGTGGCCGGACGATTTTCCGCGGAAAATTTCGTACCTCCGGGAGACGGCATGCCCGCTGCCGAGCCGTCGACCTGACGCGCGGCCTCCGCCCGGCGGCGATCGGTCAGCGCCTGTCAGGCTGCACCTGTGCGTCATGAGTGGCGTGGGCGGTGGCGATGTCGGTCCGGTGGCGTTCGGCCCAGCCGACCACCCCGCCCGGCGAGGTAGCGTGGAGTGCGCGGGCCACGGGGGTGAGGCTGTACTCCCCCTTGGGCGGCACCGTCGGGTAGCCGGGCCGGACGAGCTAGCCGTCGCGTTCCAGATTGCGCCGGTTGAGGGTGCGCATGCGCGCTGACCACGGCTGGGCCCCGCGCACACGCTGGGCTTCGGCGGGGCGGTGCTGGTCCTGCTCCTCGCGTTCGTCGCCCGCCAGGCGGAGGCTCCCCACCCACTGCTGCCGTTGCGGGTGATCCGCTCCCACATCGGCTCCGGGGCACTGGGCATCCAGACCCTTCTGGTGGCCGGGATGTTCAGCTTCCAGTTCCTGTGCGTTCCCTGCCTACAGAAGGTCATCGACTTCGACGAGATCCACACCAGGCTCGGCAGCACCATTCCGGTCTCCGTCGCGACCGGTGCACTGTCCCTCGGCCTCTCCCCCATGGCCATCGCGCCTATCGGCCCCGTGCCGTACCTCCTCCTCGGACTTGCGCTGATCGCGGCCGGTCCCGCCGCGCACCGCCGCGTTCCGGCCGACGGGCACAATGCAGTGGACGTTCTGCATGCGCTGCTGTCGCTCGGCATCGGCTTCGGCCGCACAGCACGCCGCTCACTGAGCAGGTGGCGACGCCGTCCCTCGGCTTGGGGTTGGGAGCGGCTGTACTGCGGGTGCGTTGGACCCTGGCGAAGGGCTTCCGATTTTCTGCGGAAAATTCCGTGCGGGATGGAGTCTCCGTCATCCGTCACTCGTCACCTGGTGGCCCCAGTTGTCCGATGGGTGCTATCGGAGGTAGGGGCCGGCTTCAGCAGGCCCGGAATTTTCCGCGGAAAATTCCGGGCCGCTCAGTGCAGGAGCCGGTGGCCGACGGCCCGCCGAGGCCGCACAGGCCTCTGCAAACCTTCCACGTGTTCCAGCGGACCTGTGCCGGACGCTGCCGAATCTTCAACAGCTTGATGTTGTCGAGGAGGCTGCCCAGGTGCCTCGATGTTCGCGCCACGCGGTCCTGAGGGCTTCGAGTTCGGTGCGGGGGAAGCGCTCACCCCACTTGCTGCGGTACGCGCTCTCGCTGTACTCCCGCACCACTTCGTCGAAGCAATCGATCACTGCTTGGGCAACGATGTCGATGCTCTGCTGGGTGAACCAGATCTTGCTCCCCGTCTAGTCGTGGGCAGTGGCGTGTGCTAGCAGCTTCAGCAGACGAATCCATACGTTGGTGCCTTCACGGCAGAAGATCCATCGGAAGGCGGTGGGCTCGGCCTCGAACTGCGCTCGGCACTCGGCCTCGCCGATGACCAGTCGGGTCACGGCGGTCAGGAGATCTTCGGGGGCGGCGGTGATGTAGGACGCCGTGAGCTCGGCCCCCCGCCTGCTGGTCGCTGACGAAACAGTCGGCCCAACCACGGCCGGACAAGATCCAGGTGAGCCGCAGGTGAGTCATCCACGATTCCTCCCCCAGCCAGGGCTTCGCCTGCTGATCACTCAGGGCCCGTCCCTGCACGCATCCGAGTGTGGGGTGGGGATGGCGAGGGGGTTGACCAGCAGATTCTCTGGACGCTGGCTGCCCTCGACGGATGGGCGCACCCGGGTCAGTCGAGGGGCATCGGTGGAACGCGACGACAAGCCGGGCTCCGTCTCCAGTGCGCCCTGAATTTTCCGCGGAAAATTCTGCGTGCCAGCAACGGGTGAGACGAGGACCACGGGCAGGGAGCGAAAGCGGTCACTTCGCGATCTCTTGATCACCCTGACTTCACTGGTACGGGAGCCAGGAGGAAAGAGGTGATTGGGGTCGAGGACTGGGCTGAGAGCCGTCGGCTGCATCGGGCGGAGGAATTGTCTGCCTGGACGGTGGCCCGGCAGCTGGAGATCTCCCGGGGCACGGTGGCCTGGGCCTCGGCCTCGGACCGGCCTCCGGTCTTCCTGCAGGTGTTGAAGGGCTCGGCGGTGGACGTTGTGGAGTCGGCGGTTCGTGAGTTGCTGCGGCAGATGCCGAGCATGCCGGCCACGGTGATCGCCGAGCGGATCGGCTGGAAGCGCGCTATCGATCCAGCGGGATCGGGTGCGTGACCTGCGTCCGGCCTATCTGCCTCTGGCTGCCTCTGGCGAGCACGGTGGCCGAGGGCGACGGCTTCATCAGTTCCACGCCACCGCTGGACGGCGGCACCTTGGCAGGGATCGAAGTCAGGATGGATTCCAGCCCCGGGGTTCGGATCGCACTTGACGTCCTGCGGCCGGTCCTTGTGATCAGCGGTGATCACAAGGCCAGGGGAATCCTCGCAGACAACCTGCATGCATGGCCACTGCCGAGGACGGGCGCCACCTCCACGTCGATTACTTCCCCGAGCACCCTTACCTCGTCGAAGGGTCGTTGTCCAAGGTGGTCAACAGCCCC
Organism: Kitasatospora sp. NPDC034533; assembly: GCF_055575155.1. Taxonomy (NCBI): domain Bacteria; kingdom Bacillati; phylum Actinomycetota; class Actinomycetes; order Kitasatosporales; family Streptomycetaceae; genus Kitasatospora; species Kitasatospora sp. NPDC034533. The sequence goes on along the minus strand of NZ_JBVITE010000022.1, from coordinate 53,788 downwards.
CACGGCGGCATGCCGGTTGGGTGATCGAGAAGTCCGGTGCCGCCCCGAAGCGTGCTCTGAATTTTCTGCGGAAAATCCTTCGGTCGGGTCGAGGCTGTTCCAGGCGGAACGGTAGTGCGGGCGGCCCGGATGAGAGTGGGCGGCCCGCAGGGTGAGGTAGGGAAGTGCGATTCGTCTCCTCAGCACCGAGCATCATCTCGTCAGCCCACCGATTTTCCGCAGAAAATCCGGGGCCACCGCGCGGGTGCAGGGGCAGCTGCCGGCGGTCCGGCACCGTCTGGTCGACGTCCGCTGGGGCCACCTGAAGGCCGTCGTGCCGTCTGGACGCCGTCTCCAGCGGGCTCTGAATTTTCTGCGGAAAATTCTCCGGCGGGATCGAAGCCGCTTGTCCTGTCCCAGCGGACCTGGACCGCGCGCCACCGGAGGTGGACCGACGGGGGTTCGTGCCAGTGAAGATGGGCCCCGCAACTGAGGCGCCTCCCGGCCTGCTGGTGATGTGGACGGCTTCCGAGATCGAGGGCTGATTGATTCGCTCGCCGCTGCAGACTCTCTCCTGGATCGTCAGGGCTGCTGCAGGCCGTCGGCTTGTGACGGCACTGCGGACCGGCGCCGTCGCCGATGCCCTTTACCGACTCTTGCTCGATGGTCAAAACACCGCAGTGACCTCGGAGACGGCTGTGGCCCTCTTGGCACATCGGGACCTACCTGGTCTGCGTGCTGTGCTTGCCGCCCGAGCCAACGCGACCGACCAGGGAACCGTTGACCAGCTCGACGCGGAGCTGGACGGTGACCCACGCGGGATCACCGGCGACGGCGTCGCCAAACTTCGTCGGCAACTCCAGAAGCTGACGTTGGACGCGGATCCAGGAGTTCGTGACGAGGCCCAATGGCGACTTACTCTTCTTCGCCAGGTCGACTGACCTGCGGCACTTTGCCTTCGCTGTCGCAAACCGCCGTTGATTTACCTTCGGTGGCACGGCCCAGGTTCGTTGGCACAGGAACTCTGCTTCCGTCCGAGCCGGAAGTGGCCTTGAGGCGTGGCCTCCAGGCGGATGTCGTTGGGCAGTCCCTGGTCCGGTTGCTGGATGGTAGCGGGGAGTCCGGACGGGACGGATCGACCAGCAGAGTGAGGCAGGGGAGTGCGACCCGCCTTCTCAGCGCCGAGGCATCATCCGGTCTGCCGGCCCATCGATTTTCCGCGGAAAATTCCCGGGCTCTGGCGGCAGCCGCCGCCCGGTCAAAGGAGGTTGCTTGAAGCAGAGGCACCAGCGCGAGGTCGTGTCCCTTGACGTGGTGTAGTGGTCGTGCACCAACGGTCATGCAATGGGCGGGAGTTCGTCGCGGGTCTGCTCGGTGGGGTAGATCCGGTCCATGCTGCCTTCAGGCAGGTAGCGACGGGGGAAGGCGATCCATTCGTCGTGCATCTCGAAGAGCACGGCGGTGACCAGCCGCAGGAGCGCGTCGTCGTTGGGGAAGACCTGGACCACGTCGGTGCGGCGCTTGATCTCGCGGTTGATCCTCTCCAGCGGATTCGTGGACTGGATCTTCTTCCAATGTCGTTCCGGGAAGGCTGCGAAGGCGGTCAGATCGTCCTTGGCCTCCAGCAGCATCTGGCTGACTTTGGGGAACTGCTTGCCGAGCATCTCGGCGACGGTGTCGAGCTGGGACCGGACCGCGGCTTCGGCCGGCTGGGCGAAGATCGTGCGGATCGTCGCGGCGACCATCTCGGCCGCTTCCTTCGGGATGATCGAGAAGGCGTTCCGCAGGAAGTGAACGCGGCAGCGCTGGTAGGCGGCGCCGAGCATGACCTTGCGGATCGCTTTGACCAGGCCGCTGTGGTGGTCGCCGATGACGAGGCGGACGCCGGTCAGTCCGCGCTCGCGCAGGGAGCGCAGGAACTCGGACCAGAACACCTCGGTCTCGCTGTCGCCGACCATCAGGCCGAGGACCTCGCGGCCGCCGTCCTCGGTGATGCCGGTCGCGACGACCACGGCCCGGGAGACGATCTGGTGGTTCACCCGGGCCTTGCAGTAGGTCGCGTCCAGGTAGACGTAGGGGAAGCGGGTGTGGCCGAGCGGCCGGTCCCGGAACGCGGTGAGCTGTTCGTCCAGGTCCGCGCAGATGCGGGAGACCTCGCTCTTGGAGACGCCGGTGTCCGCGCCGAGGGCCTTGACCAGGTCGTCGACCGACCGGGTGGACACGCCCAGGACGTAGGCCTCCATGATGACCGCGTAGAGGGCTTGGTCGATGCGGCGCCGGCGCTCCAGCAGGCTGGGGAAGAAGCTGCCGGTGCGGACCTTGGGGATGGCAAGCTCCAGGTCGCCGGCCTGCGTGGTCAGCGTCTTGTCGCGGTGGCCGTTGCGCCAGGTCGTGCGGGCATCGGTCCGCTCACCGGGCTCTGCGCCGATCCGGGCGGTGGCCTCGGCCTCGATCAGCTCCTGCAGCATCCGCTGGGCCAGGGCCCTGATCAACTCGATTCCGTCTGCCGTACGCAGTGACTCCATGAGGCGGAGTAGGTCAGACTGGGACAAGGCCATCGCGTGCCTCCCTGGGTGAACTCGCCGTTCTACACAGAGAGTTGCGCGATGGCTCCTTCATGAACAGGGGTTACTCCAAGATCCCTGCTACACCACTCCACGGGACGCCATCCAGCGCGACCGGTTGCCCCCGTGGGCGGCTCTCAGCGGGTACGGAATTTTCTGCGGAAAATTCCTAGGCGACGCCGACTGGTCGTGGGGGAGCGGCGGGATGTCACTGGCATCGGGGATGCTCGGTGGTTGATGTCATCGAGTCAGGGAGCCTTCAGATGCCGATCCATGTTGCCAGCCGTCGCCGTGCGATGGCGTCGCTGACCCCCGCGTTCCCCGGTGCGGAGATCATCGATGTGACCTCCAGGGCTGCCGAACCATGGGTCCGGCTGAGCCCCTTCTACCCGCACGGCGGCATTCCGGTCCCGTACAGCGAGGGCACGACCGGCCAGTCGGTGGAAGGGATCTGGCAGGCCCTCAAGGTCTTTCGCGACGTGGATGTCGATGCTTCGAAGCTCGCGGTCACCACCATGAAAGGGCTGAAGCGGACGGTGCGTCGGTACGGCCCCGTCAGGGGCCACCGAGCCGGTCTGCACGGAGAGCAGTTGTTGTCGTACGAGGCGGCCCGCCGCCGGATCTACCTGCCGACCTACCGATGGGTCCTCGAACACCGCGTCGCCGACCTGGTCGAGCTGCTGCGGGGCAAGGAGAGCGCCGTACTCCTGGACTACACCACCAACGGCGACGTCACTGACCCCGCCAGCCCGCTCTCCCACGCCGCGCTCATCCAGCTGCACATCGAAGGGCGCTGGCCCAGCGAAGACGACACCCAGGCATCTGATGGCGCCGGCGATCCGATGCCGTGAGTGATCCGGGCACGGGAAGCCGGATCGTGGTGGGTGGGCTGCGGCTGTCCGCAGCCCACCGAGCGGTGTGATCGACACCCGGTCTTCCTGGTGTGTCAGTTCTCGCTGAGCCCTTCCGATTTTCTGCGGAAAATCGGAAGGAGCCCGAGGCCGCAGCCACCTCGGGTCGGATCGCGCCTCTACTCCGAGGCGGGCGCGGGTCTCGAAGGGCAGTGGGGGAGTGGCGCGCCTGGACTGGTACTGGTGTCTCGCAGTGCCTTCGCCTGCCTCCAGCAGCCTCCGATTTTCCACAGAAAATTCCCCAATGCATCGCACTGAGAAGGCGGGCTGCCAAGTCCACGGCCCGGGGTACCGAACCGCAGCACACCGATCGCACCTGTGCCGAGCTGAGCGTCTGATCAGCCGTGGCATCCTTCCGAAGCCGAGCCTCAGCCCGCCTGTGATTGTCGGTGAGCTGGTGGAGTCCGACGCGGCTGAGGAGGGGCGGGGCCGGGGCGGCTCCGAAAACCAGGTGCCCGAGCCGCTGGCCCTCCTTACGCTTCCCGTCATGGACAGCACTCGGACCGCGCGCCTCGTCAACGTCGTGGATGTCGAAGCGACCTGCTGGGCAGGTTCTCCGCCGCCTGGCGCGGTCAGCGAGATCATCGAGATCGGACTGACCGTCACCGATCTGAACGCCGGCGAGCGTCTGGCCCGGCACCGGATTCTGGTGAGGCCTGCCCGGTCCACGGTCAGTGAGTTCTGCACGGAGCTGACCGGCCTCACCCAGGACGAGGTCGACCAGGGGGTCGGCTTCGCCGAGGCGTGCCGCCTGCTGGCGGCCGAGCACCGCGCGGGCACCCGGCCGTGGGTCAGTTGGGGCGACTACGACCGTCACCAGTTCACCCGGCAGTGTCAGGCCACCCGGACGCCCTACCCCTTCGGCCGCCACCACACCAACGCCAAGGCGGTCTTCACCGAGGCGTACGGTCTGCCCAAGCGTCCCGGCATGGCACAGGCCCTGGAGATCGCTGGGCTGCGGCTCGAAGGCCGTCACCACCGGGGCGAGGACGACGCCTGGAACATCGCCGCCCTGGTGCTCCACCTGTCCGAACGGGGAGCGTGGCCGGCCACCGTCGACCCCGCCTGACGTACTCGCGCGGCCTGATCCAGCCTCGTCGCCCAGGCCCCGGTCCGCCCCGGTGGTGGAGCATCTGGTGCGCTTCGGCGACTCAGAGTGGGCAGGGGTACAGGCCGTGTCCGCCGGGATTCCCGGTGTACCTCGCCGCCGACGGAGTCTCCTGGACGCGCGACTGTCTGGGAACCGGGGGCCTCGAAGGGCGAACTTCGAGCGTGGTTCGGGGGTACCTCTTCGGCAAGGCCGAATGCCCGCGCTGGGCCGACCGGTTCAACACCGAGGACGACTACATGCCTTGCCAACTGCCCTGCTTCGTAACACCAGCTTGCGAAGACGCGAGGCCTTCACAGGCATCACAGCCGCATGGGCGCTGACTTCCAGTCCGACATCTACCAGGTGGTGGGGACGGCTCCCTCCAGCACTGAGACACTGGCCTCCAGCAGTTCGACGGGATGCGAGCGCTGGGAGTTGACGAGCAGGAGATCCTCACGCTTGATCAGTTCAGGACCGCGCACCTGACACTGCGAAAAGTGGAGACCCGGCCCTCATCCCGCTGCTGACCCAAAGTCTCGTGGGCCAGCTCGTTCAGGACGGTTGCTCATGAGGTTGGCGAGAGGTCTTCGGCCCACCACAGGAGTTGCGGCTTGAGTGAAGGTGGATGTCATGGAACGGCTTCTCGCTCGGATCAGGTCCCGAGACGAAGCCGACCACTTCAGTCACCACGACATGCTTGCCAGACCGGAGGGTGTCGGACGGGTCTGCCAGGGAGTGGGGCGGAGGCTTCTTGCGGGCTCGCCCGGCTCGTGACGTCAGGGGATTGCGGAATTTTGCGTCGAACTGTTTCTGCGGTCAATGAAGAGAACATAAAAGACGCAGTAAACATCAGTTAGACATGCCAGGTCAAAGTGTGGCCTTACCCGTGCTCGGCACGGTCGAGTGGACGGCCGTTCGGATTTCCAGCGTTTGGTTGAGGTGGCCGGGGGAGCCCGAGGCCACCGCTACTGATGGTCACTCTGGTGACTGCCCGGCACCTATGGCGCGAGCCGCCAGGTCGGGAGTGGCGTCGTCCCGCATGTGCCGGATGGAGACTCGCTACCCCGTGCTCTCGTTGTCGAGACCGGCTGACCTCTGCTGGCACGGTGAGAAGCTGGTCGACGCGGCGGGTCGCGGTCGGCTGCCCCCCGCCGGCGCGAGGAGGAGGACTGGGTCAGCTGGTACGGCGGCCTGGACACGCCGGCTGACCCCCGCTCGCGCGGGGAAGGAGATTACCGGGTAATAGCCCTAGGCTCGTGCGGCCGGCTGACCCCGCTCGCGCGGGGAGGAGTGAGCCGTCGGGAAGTTCGGCTTCTTCCAGTCCGGCTGACCCCCGCTCGCGCGGGGAGGAGGCAGCTGGCGGCCCGCCAGCTGGACGACGAGCGGGCTGACCCCCGCTCGCGCGGGGAGGAGGGACGGCAATCCGTGGGGATCAGTCCGGAGGGCGGCTGACCCCCGCTCGCGCGGGGAGGAGCCCACGGCCGGCACTGTCCCCGGCCAAGGGGCCGGCTGACCCCCGCTCGCGCGGGGAGGAGGCTTCGTGACCTGCGGCGCAGCGGCGGCTTTGCTGTTTCTTGACCATTTCGGTGAGACAACCGCATTCCCATGCCGACGTGCCAGCAGTGTCGAGGTGTGTGCCCAGGATCGTTCACATGATGCCACGGCCCGGTGGGCACCCGGACTCAGTCGATGGCGCCGGCGACATGGCCGAAGATGCCCACTGACTGCCTGCCGCTGGACCCTCCACGAGAGCCCTGACTGCATGACAGACGCCCGCCGGCCTCTCCACTCACCCGACCCGCGCGCGTAGCCGCTGCGGCCTCGTACGGCGTGACGTGGGTTCGGGCAGGGACGCCCGCGCCCCTCCGCCGAGTCGGCGGCGGTGGCCAAAAGGTCCAACCTACGGCACGGGCGGGCCCGCCCGCAGGTGCCGGAATCGTTACGCGGACGGCCCGCGCGTGCCCGCGTACGCCTATGACCTCGGGCGATGCTCGGCTCCCCGGCCTCCTCGGCTGCTCGGACGCCGTCGAACGGGAGACGGCGGCAGCCTGGCCTGTCAGTGGGATTTGATACTCCTTCAGACATGACTGACAGCAAGCCCCTTGGCGATTCCGGAGCCTTCGATCCGGACTCCCGCCTGTGGGGCAAGAGTGACGGACTGCCCGGTCCGTACCCCGTGATCTGCCACCTCCTGGACACCGCTGCCGTCGCGGGTGCCCTGTGGGACACGGTCCTCAGCGAGCGCGTGCGGGAGCGGGTCGCCTGTGCCACGGGCGTCACCGAGGCCGAGGCTCGGCGGATGGTGATGCTGTGGGCCGGCTTGCACGACATCGGGAAGATCTCGCTGCACTTCCAGCAGCAGGTCGCCGAGGAGTTCGCGAAGCTGATGGGGGATCCGGCGTACGCCGAGGACAATCCGGCGGCGAAGCGCAGCGGGTACTTGAGGCACGAGACGGCGACGCACTGGGGGCTGGTCGAGTTCTTCGAGCAGTGCGGCTATCCGCTCAGCGCGAGGATCTGGAAGTCGCCGGCCCACCAGATCGCCCAGCTGCTGGGCGGGCACCACGGGTGCTTCGCCCCCGCGCTCCAGGCGAAGGAGGTCAACAATCCGTCCGGCTACCAGCCCGGACTCGGGACCGCGCGTGGCTGGCGCGGCCAGCGGCTGGCCCATGCGCACGCCGTCCGGCGGACGGTCGGGGCCGAGAAGCCGCTGGAGGCCGTGCTGCCCGGTGAGTTGGCCGTGGTGGTCGCGGGACTGGTGGTGGTGGCCGACTGGCTCGCCAGCCAGGCCGACGTCATCGAGCCGCGGATGCCCAAGGAGGGTTGGAAGGCCGGGGACGCGGAGCTCGCCGAGCACTTCGGGGTGGCGGCCGGTGCCGCGCCGGGGTGGATGCGCGAGGCCGGCCTCGGACGCGCGGACTTCCCGGCGAAGCGGTTCTCTCAACAGTTCCGGTTCCCCCCGAACAAGCTCCAGACCGATGTCGCGGAGCACCTGCCCGAGTTGGTGCACGGGCCGGGGCTGCTGCTGGTCACCGCACCGACCGGGGACGGCAAGACGGAGACCGCCCTGCATGCGGCGTCCGTGCTGGCGAGGGCCTCGGGCGCCTCCGGGATCTACTTCGCGCTGCCGACGATGGCCACGGCGGACGCGATGTTCACCCGGGTCCGTGAGTTCGCGGAGCTGAACATCGAAGGGGAGCGCGCGCTCACCCTGCTGCACGGCATGGCCTGGCTGAGCCCGGACTACGCACCAGGGGAGGGGGCGACGGACGGGACGGCCGTGCTCGCGGACACCGAGGCCGGCCAATGGCTGCGGACCGGTCGGCGGGGCCTGCTCGCGCCGCTCGCCAACGGCACCATCGACCAGGCGCTCACGGGGGTGCTCCCGGTCCGCTACAACTTCCTGCGGCTGTTCGGGCTCTCGAACAAGGTGCTGGTGGTGGACGAGGCGCACGCCTACGGCCCGTGGATGCACAGCCTGTTGGTGCGGATGCTGGAGTGGCTCGGGGCGTTCGGGGCTCCGGTCGTGCTGCTGTCGGCGACCCTGACGGGCAAGGCGGCCTCCTCGCTCGTCGACGCCTACCGGCGCGGCGCGGGCTTCCGCGAGCCCGCCACCGTGGAGCCCTGTTACCCGGGGTGGCTCTTCGTGGACGCGGGCAGCGGTACCGTGTCCGAGCCGCGCGATGTCGGCAGCAGCCGGGCCCGCACCCTGCGCGTGGAGACCCGCCGGGTGGAGTGGGACGTCCGGGACGAGGACGCCGCGAAGAAGCCCGGACGGCAGGGGCTCCGCGACGCCCTGCGCGAGATCCTCGCGCCGGTCGCCACCGAGGGCGGCTGTGTCCTCGTCTGCTGCACCACCGTGGACGAGGCCCAACGCACCTACCGTCACCTGCGGTCCGTCCTACCCTCACTCGCCGAGCGCGAGGGGGGCCTGCGACTGCTCCACTCCCGCTTTCCCGCCCACGAGCGGCAGCGCATCACCGCCGAGTGTGAGGCCGCCTACGGAAAGCCCGCGAACGACACGGCGGCGGCGACCCCGCGCGCGGGCTCGATCCTGGTGGCCACCCAGATCGTCGAGCAGTCCCTGGACCTCGACTTCGACCTGGTCGTTTCGGACCTCGCCCCTCTCGCCCAGCTCCTGCAACGGGCCGGCCGTGGCAAGCGCCACCAACGCGCCGGCCGACCGGCGTGGACGGGCCCGGTCGGCGAGCCGCGCATGATCGTGCTGGAGCCGCTCGACGACAAGGGGCGCGTGGCCGCGCCCCGTTCCTGGGGCACCGTCTACGACGCCTCCCTGTTGCGCCGTACCAGTCTGCTGCTCCAACGGCAGTCCGGCAGCGTGGTCGAGATCCCGGGGGACGTCCAGCGTCTTGTCGACGAGGTCTACGCGGACGACTTCGCGGACGGTTTGGAGAAGGCCGCGGCGGCGGAGCTCCAGCGGATGGACGCCGAGCGCATCGCCTCGGCCGCGGCCGAGGAGCAGACGGCGGAGATCACCGTGATCCATGCGCCGTACGACGTGGCCGGTGACCTCTGCCCGATCAGCGAGCGCGACTTCGTCGTCTCGGAGGACCTGCTGACCACCCGCCTCGGGGCGGACAGTGGCCGTGCCGTGTGCGTCTTCGAACGGGAGGACGGATGGAGCCTCGTTCCCGACCGGCACGTGCCGCTGCCCGCGGCCGCGGCGAACCGGGAGGAGATCGCGCTGATCATGCGGCACACCGTGCCGCTGCCCGGCCGCTGGCTCGCCGGAGGCACCGAGGAGAACGCCGCACCGAAGTCCTGGAGCCGCCGCCCCTTGCTCGCCGACCTCGCGCTGTTGCGGATGCGGCAGGACGGTGGCCAGTGGGCGGGCCGGCTGGGGGAGCGGCGGCTCGTGTACTCGAACGTGGGAATTTCCGAGAACTGACGCCCTAAGTACCGCACTTGGCGCTACGTTGAGGGGTGCTGGCCCCGGACGGGAGTCGCCACCGCCCGGGACCAGCGTGACCCCCGCTTGCGCGGGGACGGGTCCGCCCCACGGCTGTTCCCTAAGTGCCGCACGGCTCACCCCCGCTCGCTCGCGGGGACCTGGCAGAGCCTACCCACCCTCCGATCACCCGCACTCGCCTCGCCGGAGGCCGCATGTCACCCGCACCACCCAGCTACGACCTCCTCGACGAGGTATGGATCCCCGTCCGCTGGATCCCCCGAAGGGAAGGGGGCGACGAGACGGGCTCCACCGCCGCCCACCCGCCCGCGGTCGGCCTGCGCGAACTCCTGCTGCGCGCACACGAGATCGAGCGGATCGCGATCGCCAACCCGCCGGCGCTCTCCGCGCTGTACCGCGTCCTGTACGCGATCACCGCCCGCGCCACGGGGCTGGACGAGGCCGGTCCGGGAGACTGGTCGGACCGCCGCTTCGACCTGCTCGACCAGGGCCGCTTCGACCGGGAGCAGGTCGCCGGGTTCGTCGAGCGCAACCGCGGCCGCTTCGACCTCTTCGACGCCGAGCGCCCCTTCCTCCAGGACCCGAGGCTCGCCGAGCAGTGCGACCCGGCGAACACCGCCGGTGTCGACAAGCTCATCACCACCCGCCCCTCGGGCAACAACCACTCCTGGTTCCAGCACGTCAACAGCGCCGCCCCCGACCTGCCCGCGCCCGACCAGGCCGTCCTGCACCTGCTCGTCTGGCACTACTACGGCCCCTCCGGACGCTGCTCCAGCCGCACCGTCGGAGCCACCAAGGCCGCGAACAGCGCGGCCGGCCCGCTGCGCAGCACCCTCTCCTACCACCCGGAGGGCGAGACGCTCTTCGAGACGCTCCTGGCCGGACTGCCGAAACCCGGTCGGGACGACCGCCGTGAGAGCGACCTCTGCCCGTGGGAACGCGGCGAACTGCCCGACCCCGTCGCCGCACCGCCGCCGCTGAAGGGCCCCTGCTCCCGGCTCACCGCCCGGTCCCAGCACGCGCTGCTGCTCGTGCCCGACGCGGCCGGCGACCGCGTCGAGGACGCGTTCATCACCTGGGCCTACCGCGACAAGATCCCGCGTGAGGGCGACCCGTACCTGATCTGGCAGACCAGCAAGGAGGGCAACCCCTACCCGCGTCCCGCCGACTCGCACCGGGCGCTGTGGCGAGACCTGGACGCGCTGCTGCTGAAGAACCCCGCTGGAAGCGCCAAGCCCCGGCGCCCCACCGTCTTCTCCACCGCGGTCGAGGTCTCGGAGGAGCTGAGCGTCCACGCACTCGGATTCGAACAGGACGGCCAGGCCAAGGACATCCAGTTCGTCGACGCCCTCACCCCGCCGGTGCTCGGCCTCGCGGAGAACCGGGAACCCGTCGTCGCCGTCGAGATCGGCCGCCTGCGGGTGCTGGGGGAGCGGTACGGCAGCCGGCTCGACCGGGCCGTCAAGAAGGCCTGGGCCGGTTTCACCACCGCCCCCAAGATCCGTGACTGCACCTGGGCCGTCGACGCCGCCGCCCGGTACTGGCCCGCAGCCGAGGCCGAGTTCTGGAGGCGCTTCGACGAACGCGACTTCGACGGCGCAGCCGCGGCCTTCCGCACCCTCGCCGAACGGGCCTACGACACCGTCACCTACGGCGCACTGGGCACCATGCGCGGTGCCAAGGCCTGCACCACGGCCCGCATCGAGCTCTACGGCGGGCCGGTGAAGCGCCCCGTCAGGACCGGCGGCACCGGCACCGCAGGCCGCACCACCAGCACGGAGGACACGTGAGCAAGAGCACCATCCCGGGCCCCGCCAAACCGGCGGACGGAACCGTCCGCGCGCGGAAGGAGCCCGCCCTGATCCCCTCCCTGGGGCGGGCGCGGGCCTTCACCGCCAGGATCGACCAGCGCAGCCACGACGATCCGGGCGTACGCGCGGCCCTGCGCCGCGGTGTGGGCAAGGACCTGGATGCCGTTCCCTTCATGCACCGCTTCGTGGCCCCGTGGCTCACCGACGAGCAGATCCGCAGCCGAGACGTCCAGCGCGCGTTCTACACCGTCGCGTCGCTGATCGCGGCGCAGCGCCGTGACCAGTACGCCGCCGCGAGGTCCGCTGCCTCGAAGTCCGCTGCCTCGAAGCAGGACCAGACCGCGAAGAAGGACCAGGCCGCAGAGCAGGACCAGGCGCCGACGGACGGGCCGACGGACGCACCGGCGGGCGAGGGGCCGGTCAGCGTCGGCGCCGTGCCGGACGTGCCCGGCGACGTGACCGGGCGCGTGGAGGGCACGGACGCCGCCACCGTCAAGCGGGTCCCGCCGAGGAGCCTCGGCCACGCCTTCGCCGACGGCGTGATCAAGGGCGGCCAGGGGGCCGGTCTGCGCGAGACCTCGGCCGAGACCCGTCTCAACCTGCTGACCCGTCAGAGTGTCGACGGGCTGCACCGCCACCTGCCCGGTGCCGTCCGTCAGCTGCGCGGCAGCGACGTGGAGATCGACTGGGCGCAACTGCTCATCGACCTCTGCCAGTGGCGGCGTCGCTCCGGGACCATCAAGCGGATCTGGCTCCAGGACTACCACCGGGCCCTGCGGAAGGACGACGAGCGACGGGCCCGCGAGCAGGACGACGTCGGGGAGGCTTCGGAGGTCGGGGAGGCTGCGGACGTCGCAGACGTTGCGGACGCCGATGGCACGGACGGCGCCGAGCCCGAGCCCGGGTCCTGACCGAACTCGACCCGCACGACCCACAGCCCGTACAACCCACGGCCTACGCGCGCCGGCCCGCGCACACCAGCCCGCACAGCCCACGGCCCGCGCACACCGGTTCCGGTTCGCGTACACCAGCCCGCGCACACCAGCCCAAGGAGCAGAGCATGCCCGGCCCCGACCGCACCACCGCCCGCTTCCTCGACCTCCACGTCGTCCAGAGCGTCCCGTTCGCCAACCTCAACCGCGACGACAACAACTCCGTCAAGACCGTCCGCTACGGCGACACCGAGCGCACCCGCGTCAGCAGCCAGTCCTGGAAGCGCGCCGTCCGCGAGTACTTCCAGGACAGCTTCGGCGAGCAGGCCCTGCGCACCCGCCGCATCGGCGCCCGCGTCACCCGCCTCCTGGAGGAGGAGCACGGCTGGCCCGCCGGACTCGCCCAGCGCGCCGGCCAGCACGTCGCCGCCGGCAGCAGCATCAAGTTCGAGACCGCCAAGGACTCGCCCGTCGTCACCACCAACGCCATGGTGTACGTGCCCGAGACCGCCGTCGCCGAACTCGCCGCCCTGGCCGAGGAGTACCGAGCCGAGCTGGAGAGCGCGAAGGACATCAAGAAGGCCAGCGACAAGAGCGTCCTGCCCAAGGAGGCCATCGACGCGATCCTGCGCAGCCGCAACGGCATCATCAACCTCTTCGGCCGCATGCTCGCCGAGGTCGACGACGCGGGCGTGGACGGCGCGGTCCAGGTCGCCCACGCCCTGACCACCCACGGCACCGACGTCGAACTGGACTACTTCTCCGCCGTCGACGACGTCACCTCCGCCTGGGGCGACACCACCGGCAGCGCCCACATGGGCCACGCCGAGTTCAGCGCCGGCGTCTTCTACCGCTACGCCACCGTCGACCTCGCCGACCTCGCGGCCAACCTCGGCGGCGACCGCGACGCCGCCCGCGAACTCGCCGCGGGGTTCGCCGAAGCCTTCATCCTCTCCCTCCCGCGCGCCAAGAAGACCGCCACCGCCCCCCACACCATCCCCGACCTCGTCCACATCGCCGTGCGCAGCGACCGCCCGCTCTCCTTCGCGGCCGCCTTCGAACAGCCCGTCGTCTCCCACGAGAGCGGCGGCTACGGGCCCGCCTCCCGCACGGCCCTCGCCCGCTACGCCACCGCCGCCAACCGGCTCCTCGGCAACCGCGGCACCGTCGCGACCGCCTGGGCCGGCCTTGAGGACAAGGACCTCGACGGCCTCGGCACCCGCGTCGACTCCTTCCCCCAACTCATCGACACCGCCATCGCCGCCGCCTTCACCGCCGCTCCCGCGGGGGCGGGCGTATGAGCCCCGCCGCGACGGACACCCGGGGACTGCTGCTGCGCTTCGCCGCGCCGTTGCAGTCCTGGGGCGAGACGGGCCAGTTCAACGAGCGCGACACCGCGCCCTTCCCCACCCGCTCGGGCGTCGTCGGCCTGCTCGCCGCCGCCCTGGGCAGGAAGCGGGGCGCCGACATCCGCGACCTCGCCACCCTTTCGCTGACCGTCCGCACGGACCGCGCGGGCGTCGTCCTGCGCGACCTGCACACCGTCGGCGGCGGGCTGCCCGCCGCCCGTACGGTCACCACCGCCGAGGGGAAGAAGCGCACCGGTCCCACGGCGACCCTGCTGTCCCACCGGTACTACCTCGCCGACGCCGTCTTCACCGCCGCCGTCACCGCGGCCCCCGAGGACCTCGACGTGTGGGCGCGGGCACTGCGCGACCCGCACTGGCCCCCCTACCTCGGGCGCCGCTCCTGCCCGCCGGAAGGGCCGCTGCTGCTGGGACTGGTCGACGACCCCCTGCACCACCTCGTCCACCTGCCGATCGCCCGCAGGGCCCGCGCGGGCAGGAGGACCGTCGACGTCGTGTTCCACGGCGACCGGCCGCTCGACCGCCTCGGCGACCACCCCCAGCCCGGGGGCGACGACGGCAGCACCCCCGCCGGAGAGGTCACCGACGATCCCGTCACCTTCCACCCCCGGTGGCGGGCCCACCGCACCCGCCCCCGCTACCAGCGCACCCTCACCCTGCCCGCAGACCGCTGCGAGGGCCTCGCCGTCGGCTACCTGAACGCCCTCGGCGACTACCTCGACCGGCACATCACCCGCCCGGAGAGCATCCCCGCATGACCCTGTGGCTGACCCGCATCATCCCCGACCCGCGCAGCCGCGACGCCCGCCGCGACACCGGTGGCGCCGTCGACCTGCACCACCGCGTGATGTCGCTCTTCCCCGACCACGTCGCCGACGACGAACCGCGCCGCCGCCTCGGCGTCCTCTTCCGAAGAGAGTCCACGCCCGCGGGCGACCAGATCCTCCTGCAGAGCGCCCGGCGGCCCGACCTCGACCGCCTTCCCGCCGGGTACGGCCAGGCCGTGACCAAACCGCTCACCCCGCTCCTGGACGCCCTGCGGCCCGGCCTGCACCTGCGCTACCGCATCGCCGCCAACCCCATCCGCCGGCCCAGCCGGGCCACCCGCGAGCTGTACCGGCTCAAGGCCGTCGTCCCCCTCCAGGGCGCCGCCGCCGACAACTGGTGGGTCCGCCAGGCGGAGCTGTCGGGCCTGGACCTCGGCACCGTCCGCTCCAGCCCCCTCGAAGCCGCCAAGGGGCACCGGCGCAGCGACCGGCAGCCCGTCAGGCACGACCGGGTCCTCTTCGAGGGGACCGCCGTCATCACCGACGCGGACCGCCTGCGCACCCGCCTCACTGAGGGCATCGGCAAGGGCAAGGCCTACGGCTGCGGCCTCCTCAGCATCGCCCCGTACCGGGGGCCGCAGTGACCGGCCGCCGCCCCGGCTCCGCTACCGACCCCGCGGCCGCCCGGCGCAAGCTGGCCGCTCCCACCGTCGCCATGCTGCCCCGGGTCGCGGACTCCCTGTCCTTCCTCTACCTCGACATCGTCCGCATCGTCCAGGACGACACCGGCGTCTGCGCCGAGGTCACCAGCCCCCACCGCGGCACCGAGACCGTCTACCTCCCCACTGCCGCGCTCGGTTGCGTCCTCCTCGGCCCCGGCGCCTCCATCACGGCCCGGGCCCTGTCCACCCTCGCCCGCCACGGCACCACCGTCGTCATCGCCGGATCCGGCGGCGTCCGCTGCTACGCCGCCACCGTCCCCGAGTCGCTCAGCACGACCTGGCTCGAACGCCAGGCCCGGGCCTGGGCGGACGACACCACCCGCCTGGCCGTCGCCACCGCCATGTACGAGCAGCGCTTCGGCCGCGGTACCGCACCGGCGGGCAGCGGCCTCAACCAGCTCCGCGGCCTCGAAGGGCGGCGGATCAAGGCCCACTACCGGCTCCTCGCCCAGCAACACCGCATCGGGCGCTTCCGCCGCAACTACGACCCCGACTCCTGGGACACCCAGGACCCGGTCAACCTGGCCCTCTCCTCCGCCAACACCTGCCTCTACGGCATCGTCCACGCGGCCGTCCTCGCCCTGGGCTGCTCGCCGGCCCTCGGCTTCGTCCACAGCGGCAACCAGCAGGCGTTCGTCTATGACATCGCCGACCTGTACAAGGCCGAGCTCACCATCCCGCTCGCCTTCTCCCTGCACGCCTCGCCACAGCCGGAAGCCGACGCCCGCCGAGGCTTCCGCGACGGCCTGCGGCTGTTCCGCCTGCTGCCGCGCATCGTCACCGACATCCAGCGCCTGCTCGCCCCGGACCAGGACATCGCCCTCCCGGATCCGGACGAACAGCTCGTCGACCTGTGGGATCCGGTGTCCGGCCCCATCCCGGGAGGGGTCAACTACGCGGGGGAGGAGCTCCTGTGAGGACTTGCCGGCCTGTGTGCTCCGGTTCGGTCGGGGGTCATCCATGGCAACGATGACCGTCCTGTCCGCCACCGCCGTCCCCGACCACGTCCGCGGCGCCCTCACCCGCTGGCTCATCGAGGTCACGCCGCAGCTGTACGTGGGCACCATCTCCGCCAAGGTGCGCGAGGAGCTCTGGCGGGCCGTCAGCGGATGCGTGGGGGACGGTGTGGCGGTCCTGCTCCACCCGGCGGCGAACGAACAGGGCTTCGAACTCCGGACGGCGGGCGAGCAGCGGCGGAAGCCGGTGGACTTCGACGGGCTGACGCTGGTCGCGATGGCGGGGGTGCGGGCTGTGGGCGGTCCAGAAACGGCAAAGGGGTAGGAGTGTCGCAGGTCGGGAAGGGTCCGCCCCGCGCCAGCGGGGGTCAGCCTTCACGGGTGCCGGCGTCGACCAACGAGGTGACGTCCGCCCCGCGCCAGCGGGGGTCAGCCGGTCTTGGACGCGGACACGGTCAGCCAGAGCAGGTCCGCCCCGCGCCAGCGGGGGTCAGCCGACCGAGCAGGAGCGCGCGGAGTACGAGCGCCGGTCCGCCCCGCGCCAGCGGGGGTCAGCCGGCCCAGACGACCAGGAAGATCGCGATCATTCGTCCGCCCCGCGCCAGCGAGGGTCAGCCGTTCCAGCGCGAGCGCCGCGCTTCCGCCCGCGCGTCCGCCCCGCGCCAGCGGGGGTCAGCCGAACTGGCAGAGCTCCAAGTCCCGGCTGCGGATGTCCGCCCCGCGCCAGCGAGGGTCAGCCGCTGGCCCTGGAGCTCAAGCTGAGCGGATCCGCGTCCGTGCCGCGCCAGCACGGGTCAGGCTTTGGCCGGGTTCGTCTGACGGTTCGCCGAGCATGCGGGCGGTCCCCTGCTCCGGCACTGGAGCGGGGACCTCACGGCTGCACTGACCCCGGGGTCAGTGCGTGGGCGGCAGCAGCGTGCTGTTGTGGTAGGCGGCGATGTGCCATGAGCCGTGCTTCTTCTCCAGGACCCAGGTGGCGTTGACCTTGCGGTCGGCGGGGACCTCGCTTTCGCCGGGGAGCAGGATGCCGGACTCGGTGACATCGATCGCGGCGCTGTCGTGGGCTGTGCTTCCCAGTCGATTCGAGCTTGCCCAGCTGAGTCGATGTCGCAGGTCCCGGTTAACCTCACGGCAGGCCAGGCGTTCGTGGTGACGATGACGCGGCGTCCTGACGCCTGAACCCGATGAGGAGAGCCGGTGCGCGACTATCTCGATGAGGTCTTCGCCATGCTCGGCCCTGGCGAACAGCGTTTCACCAGCCCCGGTGCATGGGCCGAGTTGGAAGCCGAGATCGGCACGGAGTTCCCCGAGGACTACAAGGCGGTCGTTGACGCCTACGCCCCGATGCAGATCAACGGGCACCTGTATCTCTCGCATCCGGCGACCGAGCGCTGGAATCTCGGGAAGAAGATCCGCGAGACCTCCCGGGCCTGGTTCCGGGCTCGACTGGGACCGGGAGGACTGGCTGGAGCCGGAGGAGAATATCCGCGTCGTCCTCAACCTGCAGGAGGTGAGGTTGGGACAAAGGACGGCCTGATCCCGATCACCAGCACCGATCGCGGCGAATACATCTTTCTGGCCCCGCTGTCCGACCGCACGGGACACCGGATCTGTGCGGTGGAGCACGACGGATCCTGGTACGAGTATCGAATGAGCTTCTCCGAGTGGCTCTACCGCTATCTGGTCGGCGAGGACATGGTCGGCCCGAACAGCTCCACCTTCTACCCCGGCCCGGTGCTGCTGGAACCGCTGCCGATGTCACCCGATGACCGGCCCGCGCCGATGTACGGCCCAAAGCGCGGCATGTGACTGACACAGGCGCTTCGTCCTGACGACGAAGGCTCGATGAAGCGCTCGTTCGCAATGCTGGGGGCGTCACTTCGGTGCCGGGAACAGGGATTCCTGGGTGGTCTGGAAGCGGTAGGACTCGGATGAGGGTGCAGCGGAAGGTGATCCGGTCGGCGATGGCCGCGCAGAGGCGGGCGTCCCCGAAGGGCCGGGGAGGATGGCGGTCGTGTCCTCGTTGTAGTGGGCGACGAAGGCGCCGGCGTTGTTGGCCTCCCAGGCCTGGTAGGTCGAGGCCAGTAAGGCGTGGATCGCGGCTTCGTCCTCGGTGCGGGTGACAGTACGGGTGGCGGCCATCGGATTCCCCTTCGGGGTGGTCCGCCCGGCTGTTCCGGCGGACTCGCCACTTCGTACCGACCACCGCCGCCGGAACTCATCGGGTCGGCGGCGAAACTTGTCCGGGGCCGGCCCGGCGCGGCAGGGGGCCGGGCGGCGGGGAGCGTCGGTGCAACGCCCCTGGTGTGCTGCCGAGTTGCCCTACGATGGCGGCTCTCGGGCGGGCCGGAGGGGCACGCGGTGAGCACAGGGGACGACTTCGGCCGACGCATCGCACCGTACCGGCCGGAGCTGCCGGCCTACTGCTACCGGATGCTCGGCACCGTCCAGGACGCCGAGGACCTGGTCCAGGACACCTACCCGCGGGCCTGGCAGGCGCGTGAGCGGTACGACGAGACCCGTGCGTCGCTGCGCACCTGGCTGTACCGGATCGCCACCAACGCCTATCCGACCGCCCTGAAGGGCTCGGGCCGGCGGCCGCTGCCGTCCGGGCTGGTGGCGGAGGCGGATCCGCTCGGGCCGCTGGTGGGCGGCGACGACGTTCCCTGGTTGCAGCCGTTCCCCGACGCGTTGCTCGACGCCGGCGACCCGGCCGGCGTCGTGATCGACCGCAGCAGCCTGCGGCTGGCCGTCCGGCGCCTCCCGAGACGGTCAACGTGCTTCCCTGCGCAAAATCCCTATCAGGCAGGCTTCTCCAGCCGCACCGCCACGATCCCGTGCAGGACGCGGCCCGCCCGCTGCTCCTGGTCGAACCGCCGGGTGAACGCCTCCAGACGTTCCTCGGGCCCCAGCTCCATCAGACCCGGCGGCCACGTGTCCGGCGGCACGATGGTCACCACGGCGGCATTCCGGCGCTCGGCTGCCGCGAGCCAGCCGGGCGACACCTCGACACGTGTGTCCGGCGCCCACACCTGGCGCCCGCCCACCAGCTCCAGGCGCTCCACCCGACCGTCGCCGACCTCGACCGCTCCGCTCGTGTCCGGAGGCGTACCGGCCGCGAGCAGGAAGCCGCTGTCGAGAGCGGCTTCCACCAGGTCGGGGTAGAGGTCCGCGCCGACCTCCACGATCAGCTCCGCGAGCGGCGGCCCCTGCGCCGCCTCGCGCACCGCCAGCGCCCACACCATCGGGGCCCGGTCGTCGTCCGTTTCGTCAGCCATACCTGTTCAACGAGCCAGGGGCACCGGCCACTCCGGTCCCGCCTTGTTCAGGTGCGCACCACGGGCCGTCGCGCGGGCCCGCCACCCGTCCCGTACGACCACCGGACGGGGGCGCTGCCCTGGAGAAAGCGGAACCCACGGCGGAGGGCGGCCGGTCAGCGGGCGGCAGCCTCGACCGGTTCGACCTCCGGACCCGACCGGGCCCGCGTCCGGTGGGGACGCGGGCCCGGGGCCTGGCGGCGTCTATCAGGGCTGCCGTCAAGAGCGGCGGCCCACCGCGACCCGGTAGACGGTCAGGATGATCAGCGAACCGACGATCGCCGCGATCCAGGTCGAGAGGTGGAAGAAACCGTTGATCGAGTGCACCCCGAAGATCACCTTGCCGAGCCAACCACCCAGCAGACCTCCGACGATGCCGATCAGCATCGTGACGATGACGCCGCCCGGGTCGCGACCCGGCATGATGGCCTTGGCGATCGCTCCCGCGAGCAGGCCTATGAGGATCCACGCGATGACGCCCATGGGGCCGCCCTTCCGTTGCAGTGCCGATTTCGTGCCATCCGCTTACTCGCATCGGCGATTTCCAAACATCCCGTGCGAGAGCACCGTGAGCCGAGCGGCTCCGGCCTACCGGCCCGGTCCTGCACCGAGGCGGAGTGCACGACCGCCCGCAGCACGAAGGCCGCAGGTGTCCACGAGCAGGTGCCGCTTGCGGCCCCTCGGGTCGGGCCCCCCGGTCCGGCTCGCCGCTCAGCTGGCCCTGAGCCGGTCCATGAGGTCGGCGACGCCATCGACCTGCCGGTAAGGCTCGAACGACGGGGCCAGTTCGCGCACCAGGGTGACGCACCGTTCAGCGCCGATGCGCGTCGCGAGGTCGAGGGACTGGTTCGTCACCGCGAGGGCCTGTTCCACGTCACGGGCCTGGAGAAGGCTGCAGGCCTCGTAGGTCATGAAGATGCCGCGCGTCTTGTCGCGGGAGCGCGGCAGCAGGCTCATACCCTCGCCGATCCGGGCGTGCGCCTCGTCGATGCGGCCGAGGTCGAGCATGCACTGGCCGGAGTCGACGGCCAGGTCCGCCGTGCTCATCCACCGGCACCAGGCCGGGGCCGGGTCTGGGCTGTCGGTCAGCAGGGCGGCTTCGGCGGCGGCCAGGTCACGGTGGCAGTCGGAGGCAGCGCCAAGGGCGGCGTGCGCGCGAGCCCGGCGAAGGTGGAGAAGGGAACGGGCAGTGGGGTGCCGGGTGTGGATGAGGGCCTGGCTGAGCGGTTCGACGGCGGCGCCGGGCTCGGTGAGCCAGATCGACTGGTAGGCGAAGTCGGAGAGGATGCCGGCGCCGAGGTCGCGGTCGCGTGCGGCGTGCGCGTTGGCCAGGGCCGCGTTCCAGAGCTTGCCTGCCGCGAAGTGCTGGCCCTGGTCGAAGCGGTGCCAGCCGCAGGTGCTGGCCAGGGAGGCGGCGAGCAGGTGCAAGCGCTGGCCGATGGGTTCGGTGTAGCGGCCGTGTTCCAGCAGGTCGGTGACCGTATCCAGGTGTGCGTCCATCAGCTTGGCGGTGTGCTGGCGCTGTTCGGTGGGCAGGGCGGTCAGCTTGGCACTGGTGTCTTCCAGCCAGTCGACCAGTTCGCCGTCGACGTGCTTGCCATTCAGCGCGATGGTGAGCCGGTCGGGTTCGATGGCGGCCCACTGGGTGGCGAGTCCGGCCAGCGCGAGCGCGCTGAAGGTCATGAAGGTGCGGCGGCGATGGTCCATTGCGGCTCTCTGTGCGTCTCGAAGGGCGTGGACAGTGAACACCACACCGAGCGGCACCGGTTGCTCCTGGCCGGGCAGCCAGTGAGGCCACTCGAAGGTCTCCAGGTCGGCGACCGGGACGTCGAAGGCTTCGGCGATCAGTAGCTGGGACTCGATGCTGGGCGTCTTGCGCCAGTTCTCCCACTTGCTGACAGCGGCCTTGTCAGTGCCGGAACGAAGGCCCTCGGGCCTGTTCCTGGCGGCGTGGTGGATGCGGACCGCGAGGTCGGTCTGGGACCAGCCGCGAAGCGCGCGGGCGTACGCGAGGGGGTGCCGGATCTGGTCGTCCACGGGCCAATCCCATCATCGACGGTGACCGTGAGCCTACTGCGCGTGTGGGTGGGACTACCTCGGGACTACAGACAAGGCCTGGTTGGTGACTGCGAGCTGAGCTCTACTCGTCGTGCACCGACAAGTTCCTTCACGAAGCGGAAGGAGTCCGCGCATGAAACGACGCGCTGCGGTCATCGGCCTCGGCCACCAGGCAATCGGAGACCACCTTCCCGGCCTGCTCGCCTCCAACAGGGCCGACCTCGTCGCCGTCTGCGACAGCGACCCCGCCACCCTGCGGCAGCGGCAGGAACAGCTCCAGGTCCCCGGATTCACCCGCGCCGGTGAGTTGCTGGACGCGGTGGCCCCGGACTTCGTGGTCGTCGCCGTCCCGCACCACGCCGGCCGCGAGGTCGTCCGGGAGTGCGCCGCCCGGGGCGTCCACGTTCTCAAGGAGAAGCCGTTCGCTACCTCTGTGTCGGAGGCTCAGGATCTCGCCGAGATCTGCCGAGCCGGGCAGATCGAGCTGATGATCACCCTCCAGCGGCGCTTCAACCCGATCTACACCAGCGTTGCCGGGCTGCTGGACCAGATCGGCATCCCGTTCCTGATCGACGGCCAGTACACCTTCCACACCGACGACCCCGGCGGCGGCTGGCGCGGAGACATCCGCCAGGCCGGCGGCGGCTGCATCATCGACATGGGCTACCACCTGATCGACCTGCTGCTGTGGTACTTCGGCCTGCCCAGCCGGGTGATCGCCGAGTTCTCCACCACCGCCGTCCCCGGCGGCGGCTACGACGCGGAGGACACCGCCGTCATCCAGCTCGGCTACGACACCGGCCTGTACGGCTCGGTGCTGCTGTCGCGGTGGGTGGCACCGAAGACCGAGCGGCTGCACGTTGTCGGCACCCGCGGCTCGGTACTGCTGACCACGGGCCAGGTCCAGCGGCTCGACCTGGGCGGCGCGGTGGTGGAGGAGCTGATCCGCCCGCACGCGCCGGCCTCGGCGTCGGCCGCGCAGATCGATTACTTCTGCCGGGTCCTGGACGGCGAGCGGCCCAACACCTCCGGCCCGGACCAGCACCTCGCGCACGCCGCGTTCATCACCTCCTGCTACTGGTCCAAGGCGGCGGGGCGCTACATCGACCCGAAGGAGATGCTGTGACCAGCGCACTTGCCCTGTTCGGCGGTGAGCGAGCCGTCACCGTCGGCGGCCCGCATTTCACCTGGCCGCCGATCGACGACACCACCCGCGCCAGTGTCGCCGCCCAGCTGGAGGAGTCGATCTCCATCCCCGGCCGGGCCGGAATCGTCGCCGAGTTGGAGGACGGCCTCCAGGAGTACTTCGGCGTCCGGCACGCGGTCACCACCAGCTCCGGCACCGCCGCCCTGCACGCCACCTACTGGGCCGCACGGATCAAGCCTGGCGACGAGGTGATCGTCCCGGCCTGGACGTTTCACGCCACCGCCTCCCCGCTGTTCCACCTGCGCGCGGTGCCGGTGCTGTGCGAGACCGGGCCGGACGGCAATATCGACCCGAACCGGATCGAGGAACTGATCACTCCGCGGACCCGAGCGGTGATGGACACCCACCTGTGGGGCAAGCCCGCCGACATGGCCGACATCGTCGCCGTCGCCAACGCGCACGGCCTGGCGGTGCTGGAGGACGGCTCACACGCGCACGGTGCGAGCATCGCCGGGCAGAAGGTCGGCACCTTCGGCCTTGCCTCGGCCTTCTCCCTCAACGGCCCCAAGCCGCTGTCCGGCGGCGAGGGCGGCTTCGTCCTCACGGACGACGACACCTACCACCGCGTCATCGCCTTCGCGCACTACAACAAACGCGCCAAGGCCGAGATCCCGGAAGGCCATCCGCTCGCGCGGTACGCGGTCACCGGGGCCGGTCTCAAGCTCCGCATCCATCCCCTGGCCGCCGCCATCGCCCACGACCAGCTCGCCCGCCTCGACGGCTACCTCGCCGGACGGGCCGAGATCGCCCGCCACCTCACCGGCCGGCTCGCCGGGATACCCGGGCTGGAAGTCACCGGTGTGCCCGAAGGGGTGGCCCCGTCCTGGTACGGGTTGACGCTCACCTACCGGCCCGACGAGCTCGGCGGCCTGCCGATCGAGCGTTTCCACCAGGCGCTGATCGCCGAGGGCGCCACCGAGTTCGACCGGCCCGGTTCCACCTGCCCGATGAACCAGCTGCCGCTGTACCAGCAGCCCACCCCGCTGTTTCCCGGCCATCCGCACTCCCACCGCCGGTACGAGCCGGGAGACTTCCCCGTCGCCGAACACGCCCACGCCCACACGATCAAGCTGCCCGTCTGGCATCGTGAGCGGGATCTCGAACTGGCCGAGCAGTACGTCCGCGCGGCCATCAAGATCAGCGACCATCACAAGGAGCTGCAATGACCGTCACCTCCCCCGAGTTCGTGGCCGGCCTGGCGGCCGATGCGGAAGCCGCCGGAATCACCGGCTTCGTCGCCGCCGCCGTGATCAACCACGACGGCCGCACCCTGCTCGTCCGTCGCAACCCCGACGACTACATGGGCGGGATGTGGGAGATCCCCTCCGGAACGGTCGAGCCTGGGGAGACGATCCTGGACGCCCTCTACCGGGAGACCGCCGAGGAGACCGGCCTGACCGTCAGCCAGGTCACCGGCTACATCGGGCACTTCGACTACCAGAACAGCCGCGGTGGCACTACCCGCCAGTTCAACTTCGCGGTCACCGTGGAGAAGACCGAACCCGTCGTCCTCACCGAGCACGACGCCCACCAGTGGGCCCTCCCCGGCGAGCTGCCCGAGGTGAGTGACGCTGTACGCGGCCTGCTGAGCTGCTGACGCCGAGCACCGAAGGCCTGTCTGACTCGTCCGGGCCTGTGGCCGGCCCCGCTGCGGTCGGGCACCGTGCCGGGTGGCCGACCGCGCGGTCTCAGCGAGCATTCGGACCGTAGGGGCGCCCCGACGGCGGTCTGCGGATCGGGCTGGGTCGCGTTCGCCGGACGTAGGCCCCCAGCGGACGGGCGGGGGCGGAGGCGGACACGCGCGTACTCCTTCAGGTGACGGAGGGCGTAGAACGCCGTTCCCGGGGCCGGCCCTGGTGGCAGACCTGTCGGTGAACGCTGGTGACAGTGAAGGGAGTGTCGGTGGCCGAGAGTGGTCCGGTGGTGTTCCTGCTGGTGGGGCTCACCGGTTCGGGGAAGACGACCTACGCCCAGCGGGAGCTGGAGCCTCGGGGTGCGGTGCGGCTGTCGGTGGACGAGGTGGTCCACGAGCGGCACGGTCGGTACGGCGTCGACTACCCGGAGAACACCTACTTCGAGAAGGAGGCCCCGGTCGTCGCCGAGCTGCGCTCCCGGCTGGTCGAGCTGGTCTCCGAGGGCCGGGACGTGGTGTGGGACCACGGGCTGTGGCCGCGCAAGGACCGCGACGCGATGAAGGAGCTGGTGGAGTCGGCCGGTGGTCGGTGGCGGCTGCTGTACTTCCCCGTCGAGCGGGACGAGCTGCTGCGCAGGCTGGCCGAGCGCAACCGGCGGGGGGACGCGAACGCGCTGATCGTGACCCCTGAGGCTCTGGACGACTTCTTCGAGCGGTTCGAGGCGCCTCAGGACGAGGGCGAGGAGATCGTGGAGCCTCGCCCTCGGCACTGAGCTGAGGCGCTGACCAGCGCGTTGCCCCCACGGTGGCGTCGAAGGGTCAGGAGCCCGCCCAGGACTTCTCGAAGCCGGCGATGAGGGCTTGCAGGCCGGTGTCGAACCACCGCTGGTAGTAGTCCAGAGTGGCGGCGTCCCGTGGCGCCTCGCTCTCGGCGCCGGGTGGCGCGCCCACCTGCGCGAGGGCGTGGCCCAGCGTGAAGACCCCGACGGACTGGATGCCGATCAGCGCCTCGTCCTGGCCGATGCCGGCGGCGGCGAAGTGGTCGAGCAGGACGGCCAGGAGCGGGAGGGCGGTGTCCGGGGCGACCGGATGGGTGGCGAGAAGGGGAGCGGCATGCGGATGGTCCAACAGCATGCGGCGGTAGGCCGTGGCGAAGGCGGTCAGGGCCTCCGCCCAGGTCGCCCCGGCGTCCAGGTCCGTCAGCGCGGTCGCGAACAGGTGGTCCACGACCTTGGACAGCACGGCGTCACGGCCGGGGACGTGGCGGTACAGCGACATGGCGGCCACTCCGAGGCTCGCGCCGAGCCGTCGCATGGTCAGCGCGTCCAGCCCCTCGCGGTCGAGGAGGTCGACGGCCGCGGCCGTGATCTGCTCCACGCTGAGCTGGGCGGGTCGGCCGCCCCGGCCGGCCCGCGCGGTCCCGGGCAGGCGATCGGTTGGCGGATTCACGTAGTCAGTGTGACAGCCAGGGTGGTACCGGCCATCGCCAGGGTGAGGACGCCGACCACCAGGTGCTGGACGTCGGGGACGACGGTGCGGCCCCGGGTGGGCAGGACCTTCAGCGTACGGGCGTAGTCCCGGGCGTAGGACTCCCGCTGCGCCGCCGTGCTGATCCCGAAGTACGGCAGCCACCAACTGACGACGTGCCCGACCAGGACCAGCAGGCACAGCACCAGGGCCGCCATCAGGGAAAAGCGGTGTCCGAGGGCGATGCCGCCGGAGATCAGCAGCGGCACCGGGTAGTTGACGGCCGCGTCGCCGAGCCGTTCCCGACGGTTGTCGGCCCTGAGGTCGTTGAGCGGGAACATCGGCACCCACTCGGTGAGGACCAGCCAGGCCAGCCACAGCAGCGGCACGACGACGGCGATCGTTCGCACGGAAGCACTCCTTTGGTCGCAGGCGTTTGCGTACATCGTAAGCTTACATTGTACGCAAAGCCGGTCGGTCGGGAACGGGCAGCACGGGCCCCCGAGCAGAGCCAGGGGCCGGAGCGCCGCTGGGGTGGCCGGTGGATCCGGCGCGGCCGCAGGCTGATGGGCATGCCCTGCTCGATGTGCCGGCGCGGGCTGTCCCGTACGGGCAAAACGCGTTGTCGGGGGAGCGGTCCGGTGACAGGATCGGTGCGATGAACGACGAACAGGCCCACTACACCCCCGCCGTACGTCCCATCGCGGACGCCGACGTTCCCGCCGCGGTCGAGACCCTCGGCCGGGCTTTCGCCGACTACCCCTTCACCCGGCACGTGATCGCCGCCGACGACCACGAGGCGCGCATCAGGCGCTTCCAGGAGATCTGCCTCACCCGCATCGGCATGGCCTACGGTCGGGTGTGGGTCGCCGAGGGCGGCCTGGGCGTGGCCGCCTGGTCCGTTCCGGACCGGGACCCCTCGCCCGCCTTCGCCGAGCTCGGCCCGGTGTTCGGCGAGCTCGCCGGGGATCGGCAGGCCGCGTTCGAGGTCGCGGAGAAGGCCCTGGAGCCGTACCGGCCGCAGGAGCCGGTGTGGTTCCTCAGCACCGTCGGGGTCGCGCCCGAAGCGCAGGGGCGAGGCCTCGGCCGGGCCGTGCTGCTGCCCGGCGTCGAGGAGGCCGAGCGCACCGGCTACCCGGCGTTCCTGGAGACCGCCACGGAGGCCAACGTCCGCTTCTACCAGCGGCTCGGCTTCCGGGTGACGGCTGAGGTGCAGCTGCCCGACGGCGGCCCCCGCGTGTGGTGCATGCGCAGGGATCCGAGCTGAGCTGCCGGCGCCGCTGACCGGGACGGCAACTCGGGTCGGCCGGGCGGCCTGAGCGGCCGGGTCGGCTGGGTCGGCCGGCAGGTCAAGATCACTGGCTGCCTAGACTGGCCTGATGTCCCGTTCTGAGTTCAGCATGCGAACCATGCCGAAGGCGGCGGCGGTCGGCGCCGTGGCACTGCTCCTCGCCGTGGCCACGGCTTGCGGTCCTGGCGACGCGTCGGGCGCGTCCGGTACGGCTTCCTCTCCGGCGCCGGTTTCCGCCGGGGCGTCGGCGAGTTCGGCCGTACCGTCCACGCCGTCGGCCGAGCCGGTCCCACCGGTGCCGGTCCCGTCGGCCGAGCCGACCCCGCCGCCCGCACCACGGACGGAGAGCACCGAACCGGCTCCGCCCGCGGCAGCCGCCGCACCGAGCGGGCGAGCCGGAAGCGGGACGGAGCCCGGCGCCGGCACGACGGGCGGCGACTCTCCCGGACGGCACGACGGGAGCAACTACGACAACCTCTCGGCCGCCGGGAAGGAGGCGCACGACACCGAGAACTGCGCCCAGATCCCCGGGAAGAAGAAGGGCAGCTGCAACGAGCCGCACCGCAAGTGCCGGGAAGCCGGCGCCACCGCGACCTCCTCGGCGGGCATCGCCCTGACCTGCCGGACGTACGCCAAGGACGGTCGACTGCGCTGGCTCGCCGCCGGGGAGTGATCCGGGGCCCGAGGCCGGCGCGCTGCCGGTGGCGTCGGTCAGAAGGGGGGATGGACATGCGGAAGAAGCGCACTTCCTGGGCGCTCGGCTACTTCCTGATGGGCAGTGTGTGCCTGCTGGTCGCCGTGGTGATGGCGGCGGGCACCGTGAAGGCGGCGGCCGCGGGCGAGGCGGTCCACCTGCTCCTGGGCCTGGTCCCGGTCGTGATCCTGGGCGTACCGGGTGCGCTGCTGACGTTCCGCGCACCGACGTTCGGCGTCTCCTACGGGCCGGCCGGCCTGAGGTATTCCGGGTTGCTCGGGGCGCGCTCCCACGCGTGGGCGGACGTCCGGGAGGTGCGGGTGGCCGTCCTGCCGGGCAAGGTCCACTCGTCCGACGTCCCGGAGCTGGTGCTGGCCTCCGGTGGGACGGAGCAGCTGCTGATGCTGTCCGGCCACGGCTCGGGCCGCACCAACAAGCGGGTCGTGCGGCTGGTGGCCGAGTCGGAGGCGGCGCGCGCGGCGGCGTCCTGAGTGCCGGCAGGTTCCCGTGTCGGTCGGCGCGGGGCCGGGCCTGTCTGCGGCCGGCCGGCCGGCGCTGTGGTGGTCCGTGCCGTAGCCGGGCGATGGTCGAAGCCTGTGGATCCGATCAGCGCGATCGGATCTCCCAGGACGGCCGCTGGAGCTCGTCGTTGTGGACGACGATGTCGGCACGGTCCGTTGGGCGGGCCGTGGCGAAGTAGAGCCGCTGGGAGGGGATGTAGCGGCTGCGCCAGGCCCGCTCGATCTCGGTGGCGTCGGCCGCGGACCCGGCCAGCGCCTCACCTCTGGTCCGGGCGCGATCCAGCGTCCGTTCGAACGTGACGGACACGAAGATGCTGAGGTCCCAACGACTGGCCAGTTCGGGCCGCAGGAGGAAGACGCCGTCGAAGAGCAGCACGGCGTCCGCAGACGCTTCGGTGACGGGGAGGCGCAGCTGGGTGTCGGTGCGCCGGTCGTAGACCGCCTGCCGGAACTGCCGGTCACCGGTCGGGCCCAGCGGGTCGAGCAGCACCCGGCACATCGCGTCGTGATCGTGGCTGTCGAAGTAGCAGCCCTCGGGCGAGTACTCGCCGCGCCGGTAGCGTCGCGCCTTGGGAAAGAGGAAGCCCTCGATCGTCGCGCGGATGACGTCGCGGCCCTGCGCGCGCAGGACGACGGCGAGTTCGTCGGCCAGTGTCGTCTTGCCGGCGGCGGGCGGGCCGTCGATGGCGACGCGCACCGGGTGCCCGACCCTGACGGATGAGATCGTTTCGGCCAGGCGGCTCAGGAGTTCGCCGCGGGTGCCGTGGTCCATGGTCTGCCACCGTTCCTGTCCGGTGATACGAGCGCCCTGTTCGGTATGGCTTGTCCGGACAGGGCTTGAGGGCGGTTCATGGGTTCCCTGTACCAGAGTCGGGCAGCGGTCCGGAACAGGGGCGGTACCCCTCCGGACTGTGATGAGGGACTACGGGCTGCCGATCTGAGCGGAGGGTAGCGGTTGTGGTGGCTCGCTGTGGCTGGGCGCCGCGGCGGCGCGGCTCGTCCTGAAGCCGCATGTCCTGCCGGAGGGCTTTCTCCTGGTCGCGGCCGTGGCCGTCGGCAGTCTGGGCGTCGGTGTGCTGGCCGGCGTGACCACAGGTGTGGCCCTGGCGTTGTCGCCCGGCTGGCTGGGCCGGCGTGCGCCGCTGCGGGGACTGCTCGCCGGGGCCGTCACCGGGATGGTGTACCTCGGCGAGACCGTCGTCGTGGCGGTGGCGACCGGTGTCGTGGCGGTGGCGACCGATGTCGGATACGGGCCGGTGCTGCTCACGCTCCTCTCCACTCCGGTGGTCGATGGCGTGGCGGCGGTGCGCAGCGGGGACGTACTGGGGTGCCGCGCGAAGAGGTGAGGAGCCGGAACTGCCAGGCGGCCGACGGCCGGTGGGGCCTCCCCGGTCCTGCGGCTGGTCTGCGCAGCCGCCGGGGCCGGGGAGGCCGGGCTCGTCCTTCCCGCGCCTACCGGTGGGCGAGCGTCGCCGCGACCGCGGTGCGGGCGGGCTCGTGGGGGTCGGCGTCGGTGGAGAGCCAGGCGAGGTGGCCGTCGGGGCGGACGAGGGCGGCGGTGACCCCGGACCAGGCGGGGCGGGTGGCGGCGGGAGGGGCGGTGTGGACGTCGAGGCCGGGCGTCACGTCGTGCGCCAGCGCCGCGAGCGGTGACGGGGTGCCGGGGGCGGTGGTCAGGTCGAGCAGGACGTAGCGGCCGTGGCGCAGCAGGGGCAGCAGGGTGCCGCCGCCGTGGACGGGGAGGTCGGGGGCGCGGGTTCCGGTGAGCGGGTGGGCGTCGGAGGGCTCGCCGGATGTCGCGATTGGTGGGTAGCCGACCGTGAGCCCGGCGGCGCGCAGGGCCAGGGCGTCGGAGAACTCCGGTACCTCGCCGATGAGTTCGCCCAACAGGTCGCGCAGGGCCAGGTTCTCCGGGGTGTAGCTGGTCATCAGGCCGGCCTGGGCGCTGGTGCTGCGCAGCAGCTCGGCGCCGACGGGGTGGCGTTCGGCGTGGTAGCTGTCGAGCAGGCCCTCGGGGGCGGTGCCGGCAATGGTCTGGGCGAGCTTCCAGCCGAGGTTGCCGGCGTCCTGGAGGCCGACGTTGAGGCCGGGGCCGCCGGCGGGGAAGTGGGTGTGGGCGGCGTCGCCGGCGAGCAGGACCCGGCCGTGGCGGTAGTGCTCGGCCTGGCGGGCGGCGTTGCCGAAGACGGAGATCCAGCGCGGGTCGCGCATGCCGAAGTCGGTGCCGGCGATCCGGCGTACCCGGGTGCGGAGTTCCTGGAGGGTGGGGGTTCCGGGCGGCTCCTGGACGCTGTCGGGGTCGTTGCCGACCACCCGGTGCAGGCCGCCGGGCAGCGGGAAGAGCATGACGGCGCCGTGCTCGTTGGAGGTGGAGTGCGCGGTGGGCGGTGTGTCGAGCGTGACGTCGGCCATCCAGGCCCACCGGGTGGCGGCCGTGCCGGGGAAGCCGATGCCGGCGGCGGTGCGTACGGTGCTGCGGCTGCCGTCGCAGCCGACCAGGTAGGCGGCGCGCAGTCGCCGGTGCCCGCTGGGGGTGTCGGCCTCGACGGTCACCGCGTCGTCGTGCTGGGTCAGGCCGGTCACCCGGTGCTCGCGCAGCAGTCGGACGCCGACGGCCTCGGCGTGGGCGGCGATGAGTTCCTCGGTGCGGACCTGCGGCAGGACGAGGGTGAACGGGTAGGGCGTGTCCAGCCGGGAGAAGTCCATCCGGGTGGTGAGGGCGGCGAAGTGCCCGCTGGGCACCCGCAGCCCTTCGGCGAGGAAGGGCGCCACGATTCCCCGGGCGGCGAACAGTTCGAGGGTGCGCGGGTGGAGGGTGAGGGCGCGGGAGTGGGGGTCGGGCTCGGCGCGGGTCTCCAGCACGGTCACGTCGACGCCGTGAAGGCGCAGTTCGCAGGCGAGCCAGAGTCCGACCGGTCCGCCTCCGGCGATGACGACGCTGTGAGAGGTGTCCGGTGCGGTGGTGTGCGTTCGTGCGGGCATGGCGAAGCTCCCCTTCTTGGTCACTGACCAATAGTGATGCCTTCAGTAGACTAGGTCAGTGACCAAGAAGCAATCCCCGGCCGCCCCTCGGGCCCGGCTCGACCCGGCCGCCGTCGTGCGCGCGGCGCTCGAACTGCTCGACGAGAAGGGCGTCGACGCCGTTTCCCTGCGCGGTACCGCCGAACGCCTCGGCGTGCGGATGAACACCGTGCTGTGGCACGCCAAGACCAAGGCCCGGCTGCTGGAGCTGATGGCCGAGGCGATCGTCGCCGGGGTCCCGCTCACCGGACTGCCGGCCGCCCCGGACGAGCGCGTGCGCGAACTGGCCCGCCGCTACCGCCGCGGCCTGCTCGCCCACCGCGACGGCGCGGCCGTCGTCGCCGGCACCTACGCCGCCGAGCCCGCCACCCTCGCCTTCGCCGAACACGTCGTGGCGGCCCTGCTCGACACCGGACTCGACGAGCGCCGGGCCGCCTGGACGTTCTGGAGCATCCAGTACCTGGTGCTCGGCCTGACGCAGGAGGAGCAGGCCCTCACCGCCTCCGGCGAGGAGCACACCCTCGGGCCCGCGCTCGCCGCCGGGAGCTACCCCGCGCTCGACCGGGTGCTGCCGCACCTGGAGGACACGGCGTTCGACGAGCGCTTCGAGTTCGGCCTCGACCAGCTGCTGCGACCCCTCGGGCCGACCGGAGGGGCCTGAGGGGGCGGGCGGGAACGTCACGATCCTCGACTTTCCCGCTCCGAACGACCCCGGTGTCGCCACCATGGATACCGGAACGGGCGTCGCCATCCTGGACGACCCGAAGGAGGTCCGGGCACGGCGACGTAGGTTCGACTACCTGTGCGGGAAGGCGTTCAGTGTCACTGAATCGCTAGAGCTGATCAGATCCGCGAGTAAGGAGCGCCACTGACCATGGAAAAGCAGGAACTGTACGACGTCACGCCGCCCGTGGAAGACCGCTTCAAGTCGCCGTTCAGCGAGACGAACGGTGCGTGCGCGACGTTCGCGCCGATCGCGGGTGCGGACGGACAGCTCGCGGGGGTCTTCGTGGGTGACAGCCAGAACCCCGACATCCTCGGCGTTCGCCTCACCCCGGAGGAGTTCATCGCGATGGCTGACGGCATGGCCGCCATCCGCGCCCGACTCGGCCTGTAGCGGCTCCTCGTGATCCGCCCCCCCTCGCGGGCGCCCCTGCTTCCCTCGGAAGCAGGGGCGCCCGCGTTTCGAGGCCTCGTCATCAGTCGCGACGTGGTGGGGCCTGGCGCCGGTGTGCTGAGAGGTGAAGCAGCAGTTCTTCCGGATCCCGTCTGCCTTCCGCCGCGAAGTCGCGGGTGGTCGACGCCCGTTGCGCGGGGATCTCGGCTGCCGCACGTGAACACCTGGCTGCCGCAGCCTCGCGGGGCTCGCTGTCAGAGGTGTGTGTTAAGACTTCGTCTACCGACTCAGAGGGGGTGCGAGATGCACGAGCTGATTCTCCGTCACGCGGCCGACACCGAAGGCAAGATCGCCTATTCCGATGCCGGCGGCGCGGTGAGCTACGGCGAACTCGCCCGCCGTACCGCCCGGGTGGCGGGCAACCTCCCGGTCGAGCGCGGGAGCCGGGTGGCGCTGTTCCTGCCGAGTGGGGTGCCGGCCGTCACGGCCACCCTCGGGGTCTGCCGCGCGGCCGCCGTCGGGGTCCCGCTCGATCCGCGCGGTACCGACGACGATCTCCGGTTCCGGCTGGAGGACAGCGGCGCCGCGCTGGTGGTCACCGACCGCGAGCACCTGGCCCGGGTCCGGCGGGTGGCCGGGGCCCGTGCGGTGACCGTGGACGAGCTGCTCGCGCCGTCCAGCGCGCGGCCACGGGACGACCTCGCGCCCGACGAGGACGCCTGGATCCACTACACCTCGGGGACCAGCGGGGACCCGAAGGGCGTGCTGTCCGCACCGGAGGCGTGGCTTCGGTCGGCTGATCAGGCCTACCGGGGGCTGCTGGGCATGTCCGGCCGCGACCACCTGCTCTGGCCGCTGCCGCTGTTCCACGCCTTCGGGCACTCGATGTGCGTGGTGGGCGTCCTGGCCCTGGGCGCGAGCGCCCATGTGATGGAGGGCTTCACCGCCGACCGGGCGGCCGCCCTGCTGCGCCGCACACCGTTCACCGCGCTGGGCGGCGTGCCGACGGTCTTCACCCAGCTCCTGGACGCCGGGGCGCCGCTGCCGCCGCTGTGCCTGTCCGCCGGGGCCCCGCTGCCGGAGGAGCTGCGGGCGCGGTTCCGCCGCGCCGTCGGCCGTGAGCTGCACGACGGCTACGGCAGCACGGAGGTGTCCGGGAAGATCGCCGTCGACGGCGTCGTCCTGCCGGGGATCGACACCCGGTTCGTGCGCGGGGAGATCCAGCTGCGGATGCCCGGCTCCGAGCGCTGGCACGCCACCGGGGACCTCGGCCACGAGGAGAACAGCCGGCTGGTGGTGACCGGCCGGGTCGGCGAGGTGATCATCCGGGGCGGGGAGAACATCCACCCGACCGAGATCGAACAGGTGCTGGCCGGCCGCCCGGGCGTCCGGGAGGTGGCGGTGGCGGGCGAGGGCGACGCGCTGCTCGGCGAGGTGCCGGTCGCCTACGTCGTCGGGGACGCGGACCCGGCGGCGCTGCTGGTCTTCTGCCGCCGCCGGCTGCCGGCACACCGGATGCCGGCGGACATCCGCCCGATCAGCCGGATCCCGCAGACCTCCTCGGGCAAGCCGGTCCGGCGGCGCCTGCGTGCCCAGTACCTGCTCGACCTGGTCCGGCGGGCGACCGAGGGGATCACCGGACGGCCGACCGAGGCGGACCAGCCGTTCGCCGACGCCGGTCTGGACTCGCTCGGCGCCGTACGGCTGGGGGAGCGGCTGGGCGCGGACCTGGGCGTCACGCTGCCGCCGTCCCTGGTGTACGACCACCCCACGCCCCAGGCGGTGGCCGACCACCTCGCGGGCGGGGCCGCCACCGCGCCGCCGCCCGCCCGCAGGGCCACCGAGCCGGTCGCGATCGTCGCCATGGCCTGCCGCTACCCCGGCGGGATCGACGGCCCCGAGGACCTCTGGCGGGTCGTCGCCGCCGGCCAGGACACCATCACCGGATTCCCCACGGACCGGGGCTGGCCGCTGGACGAGCTGTACCACCCCGACCCGGACCACGTCGGCACCAGCTACGTGACGCGCGGCGGCTTCCTCACCGGCGCGGCCGACTTCGACGCGGCGTTCTTCCGGATGTCGCCGCGCGAGGCCCTGGCCACCGACCCGCAGCAGCGGCTGCTGCTGGAGACGGCCTGGGAGGCGGCCGAGCGGGCGGGCATCGCGCCCGAATCACTGCGGGGCAGCAACACCGGAGTGTTCGTCGGCCTGATGTACGACGACTACGGCGGCCGCTTCCGGGGCAGGGCGCACCCGCTGGAGGCCCAGATCGCCCTGGGGTCGGCCGGGAGCGTGGCCTCGGGGCGGATCGCCCACAGCCTGGGGCTGCACGGGCCGGCGCTCACCCTGGACACGGCCTGTTCCTCCTCGCTGGTCGCCCTGCACCTCGCGGCGGACGCCCTGCGGGCGGGCCAATGCGACCTGGCCCTGGCCGGAGGGGCGACGGTCATGGCCACGCCGGACAGCTTCGTCGCCTTCAGCCGACAGCGCGGCCTGGCCCCGGACGGGCGGGTGAAGCCGTTCTCCGCCGCCGCCGACGGCACCGTCTGGTCGGAGGGGGTGGGGCTGCTGGTCCTGGAGCGGGTGTCCGACGCGCTGCGCAACGGCCATCCGGTCCTGGCCCTGCTGCGCGGTTCCGCGGTCAGCCAGGACGGCGCGTCCAACGGCCTGACGGCGCCCAGCGGCCCCGCACAGGCGGCCGTGATCCAGCGGGCGCTGGCCGACGCCGGGCTGACGGGCGCCGACGTGGACGTGGTCGAGGCCCACGGGACGGGTACCGCCCTGGGGGATCCGATCGAGGCGGCCGCCCTGCTCGCCACGTACGGCCAGGACCGTTCGGACCCTGTCCTGGTCGGCACCGTCAAGTCCAACCTCGGGCACACCCAGGCGGCGGCCGGGGTCGCGGGGGTGATCAAGGCCGTGATGGCGATGCGGCACCGCACCGTGCCCGCCACGCTGCACGTCGGCGAGCCCAGCCCGCACGTCGACTGGTCCGCCGGCGCGCTGCGCCTGGTCACCGAGCCGACGCCGTGGCCCGCGCACTCCTCGGAGCCCCACCGCCCGCGCCGGGCCGGGGTGTCGGCCTTCGGGATCTCCGGGACCAACGCGCACGTGATCGTCGAGGAGTACGGGGAGCCCGGGGGGTACGAGGAACCCGGGAAGCACGAGGAAGACGGGGAGTCCGGCGAGCCCGGGGAGCGGGAGGGGTCGGCCGCGGCGCCCCGGCCGCGCGGCACCCGGGCCTTCCGGCGGCGGCGCTACTGGCTTGACCGTGCCGCCGAGCACCCGCTGATCGAGTCGACCGCCGTGGTGCCCGGCTCCGGGGAGGTGGTGTGCACCGCCGACCTCACCCCGGCCTGGCTGCTCGACCACGTCGTCGACGGCGCGGCGGTCGTGCCCGCGACGGCGATCCTGGAGCTGGTCCTGTACGCGGGGGAGCGGGCCGGCTGCGACACCGTCGACGAACTGCTCCTGTACGCGCCGATGCACCTGCCGGGGACGCGGCGCGCCGAGATCGTGGTGCGCCAGGAAGCCGACGGCGTCCGGCCGTTCGAGGTGCACGCCGACGGGGTCCTGTGCGCCGGTGGCCGGCTGGGCTCCGGCCCCGCGCCCAGGGTGGACACCGGCGCGTGGCCCCCGCCGGACGCCGAGGAGGTCGAGGTCGAGCACGCCGACTACGGGCCGGCGTTCCGCGGGCTCACCAGGATGTGGCGCCGCGGCGAGGAGCTCTTCGGCGAGGTGCGCGGGGACTTCCCGGACGCGGGGCGGTTCGCGCTCCACCCCGCCCTGTTCGACGCGGCGCTGCACCCGGCGCGGCTGCTCGGCGGCGGAGTGCCGTTCGCTCTGCGCGGGGTGCGCGTGCTGGAGCGGGGCGCCACCGGGCTGAGGGTGCGCATCGGGGCGGGGCGGGTCGCCGTCACCGACCAGGCGGGCCGGCCGGTGGCGTACGTCGAATCACTGACGGTGCGCCCGATGGGCGGCGGCCGGGGTGTGCTGTTGCGCCCGCGGTGGCAGCGGACTCCGGGGCGACCACGCGGCCGGGTCCACGAGGTGCTGCCGGGAGAGGCGCCCGCCGCACTGGCGCTCGCGCTGCGGGAGTTGCAGGCCGGGCACGAGCACCTCACCGTCCTGGTGCGGCCGGGGGACCTGGCCGGAGCGGCGGTGTCCGGGCTGGTCAGGGTCGCGCAGCGGGAGCACCCCGGTCGGTTCACCCTGGCCGAAGCCGGCGACGGGCGGACGGAGATCGTCTCCGAGCACGCGGACCTCGTCCCGGTGCCGGGCGGACCGGGCGGACCGGGCGCACCGGGCGGCGCCTTCCGATGGCGCGGCACGGTGCTGATCACCGGCGGCGGCGCCCTGGGCCGGGCGGTCGCCGACCACCTGCGGGCCAAGGGCGTGCGCGTCGTGGTCGCCAGCCGCAGCGGTGAGACGCGGCTGGACGTCACCGACCGGGAGGCGCTGGCCGCGCTGGTCGACTCGATCGAGGACCTGCGGGCCGTCGTGCACACCGCCGGGGTGCTCGACGACGGAGTCCTGGCGTCGATGACCCCGGAGCGCTTGGAGGCGGTGTGGCGCCCCAAGGCCGAAGCCGCCTGGCAGCTGCACGAGTTGACGGTGCACCGGGAACTGGACGCCTTCGTGCTGTTCTCCTCGGCGGCCGGGGTGCTCGGCCACGCCGGCCAGGCCAACTACGCGGCGGCCAACAGCTACCTGGACGAACTCGCCCGCCACCGGCGGCGATCGGGGCTCCCCGCGCTCTCCCTGGCCTGGGGCCCCTGGACGGTCGGGATGATGGCCGGCCGGACGGTCACCGACGGCCTGGCGGCCCTCACGCCCGCCGAGGGCGTGGCCCTGCTGGAGGCGGCGCTGGGCACGGACGAGCCGGTCCTGGTGCCGATCGCGTTCGACGACCGGCGGCGGCCGGAGCAACCGAAGCGGCCAGAACCGAAGCGGCCAGAACCGAAGCGGCCGGAAGCGCACCGCACGCCGGAACCGACCGCGCCGGAACCGACCGCACCGCAACCGACCGCGCCGGCCGACACGCTGGAGATGGTGTGCGCCGAGGTCGCCGCCGTGCTGAGCTACCCGGACGTGCACCCGGACACCCCGATTCTCGACCTCGGTTTCGACTCGCTGACCTCGATCGAGCTGCGCAACCGGCTGGAGGCGCGGATGGGCCTGCGGCTGCCCGCCACGGTGGTGTTCGACGCCGCCACCCCCAGGGAGCTCGCCGAACAGCTGCGCCCGGCGCCCGCCCCGGGGACGCTCGCGTTCCTCTACCGCCGACTGTGTGAGCTGGGCCGGCACCGGGAGGCCATGCACCTGCTCGTTTCCGCTTCCTGGGCGCTGCCGTCGGCGACCACGTTCCCGCCGGCCACCCCGCAGAGACTCAGCGGCGAACGACGAAGCGGCGAACGGCGAAGCGGCGAGGGGCCTGGCGGCGGGGGCCCGGCCGTCGTCTGCTTCCCCGCCTTCGCCTCACCTCCCGGCGAGTACGGTCCGCTCGCCCGGCACCTGCCGGACCTGTGGGTGCTCCCGCACCCGGGCTACGACGGCGGTCCCGTCCCGGAGGACGTGGAGGCCCTGGTCCGGGCCCACGCCGCCTCGGTCCGGTGGCTCGGCCGGCCGGTGGTGCTGCTGGGCCGCTCCAGCGGCGGCCTGGTCGCGCAGGCCGCCGCGGAACGCGTCGGCGCCGAGGCGGTGGTGCTGGTGGACACCCACCCCGTCCGGGACGAGGAGTGGCTCACCGAACTGGCGGTCCGCAGCGCGCTTCGCCTCGACGAACCCGGACTCGCGGCGATGGGGGCGTACGTCCGCCTCTTCCTGGACCGGCAGGACGACACGGCCGTCCCCACCCTGCACCTGAGGGCCGGCGAGGTGCCGGGCGACCACCACTCGATCCTCGACGAACACGTGGCCACGACGGCGGAGGCGATCCGGGAGTGGCTCTCCCGGACGCTGCCCCCGCCGTCCGCACCGCCCACGCCGCCCTCGCCCCGATGAGCGCGGCCCTGCGGCGCCGTCAGCCGCGAGAGATCTTCCAGTACGACTGCGCCACCCGGTCGCCCGGCACCCACACGAACGGGATCCGGCGGTCGCCGTCGTGCTTGTAGTCGCTGGCGTAGAGGTAGCCGCCGTAGTACTCGTTGTTGAGCCCGATGGTGTCCTGGTCGGAGAGGACTCCGTAGCCCTTGATCTTGATGTCCCCCGACACGTCCAGGTGGACACCGGAGATCAGCTCGGTGTTGCTGTTGACGGTGAGCTTCTCGCCGTACGGGCCGCGCAGTTCGCGGATCCGGACGTAGTTGTCGCTGACCGCGAGGAGCTGACCGTAGGCGTTCAAAGTGCTGTTGGCGTTCAGGGTGCCGTTCGCGTTCAGGTCGCCGTCGACGTTCAGGGGGCCGCTGACCCGCAGGTCGCTGTTGGCGTACACGGTGCTCGCGACGCTCAGGTAGCTGTTCGTGGTGATGCTGCTGCCCACGGAGGCGCTGCCGCTGACCGTCAGGCTGCTCCTGACCTCGGCCGAGCCGTTCACCGTCAGGTAGTTCACCGTCGCGCTCCCGGCCACGTCCAGCCCGGACTGGCCGGAGATCTCGCCCTGGACGGTCAGCGCGGCCAGGACCGGGTCCGTCACGCTGAGGGCGAGGGTGGCGTACTGGTAGACCGGCTTGAAGGAGTCGCCCTCGGGCGTCGACGACATCGACGCCTCCACGGTGAAGGTGGTGTCCATGGTGAGGTGGTCGGCGCTGGGCGAGCAGAACGTGTCGGAGCCGTGGTAGGCGATGTTGCCCTCGCCGTCGTACACCCGGAAGTAGGCGCCGTTGCTCTCCCAGGAGAGGTAGACGGGTTCGTTCCGGGCGAACTTGGTCTTCGGGGCGGTGGCACTGGCGCTGCCCCGGGCGAGGAAGGTGTGCAGGTAGAAGACGGGGCCGGTGACGGGCAGGGGCAGGATGAACGTCTCGTGGCTGTAGTTCCTGCGGCCTGGCGTGGTGGCGGAGTACTCCGTGACGTAGCAGTTCATCGTGCCCGCGCCGGTGCCGAGTTCGCCGGTGATGCCGAAGTCGAGGGTGCCGTCGACCAGGTCGTAGTCCTCGCCCGCGGACTTGAGGGTGGCCCGCCAGTACTCGGCTTTGCCCTTCCCGCCGATCTCCTCCGCGGTCACGGCCGCCAGGGACGCCACGGTCCATCGGTCGGAAGCGGTGGAGATGTGCGGCTTGGAAGCGAAGTACGCGCCGCCGCTCTCCGCGTCCTTCGGGATGCTCAGCAGGATCTGATCGCAGTACACGGTGGCCTTGCCGGCGCTGACGGCCAGGTTGATCCGGCCCTGGGCCGCGGTTCCGGGGGTGCTCGCCTGGAGCGGGGCCGGGCTGGTGGAGGGGCGGTAGGTGAGCAGCGGGGGCTGGTCGGGCACGGCGGGGCCTCCTGGGGGTGCGTGCGGGTGGCTGCCCGAGCCGGGTCAGGACTCGGGCCGGTACTGGTGCTCGGGCTGGGACCGGGACCGGGACTGGTGCTCGGACACGGGATCGGACCCGGGCTCGGGCTCGATGAGGAGTCGCAGCAGGCCGTCCCCGAGCGCCGGAGGACGGTCGGGGAACTGCGCGTTCGTCGGCGCCGGGGTCAGGTCGTGCGACGTCCAGTGGCCGCCCGGCGGCGGCCCCGGGCGCAGCCAGGACCAGGTGCCCTGTCGGGTGCCGGGCCGGGGGAACGGGATGGGCCCCTCCTGCCCGCCGCCCAGGACGGGGCCGAACCTGAACTGGGCCTGGAGGTGGCGCAACGCCCCGTCGACGTGCGGTGGTTGGACGGTCACGGCGGCCGTGGGGGTGATGCCGCTGACGGCGTGGACGCTCGCGCGCGGGTCGACGAGCAGGAGCAGCCGGGTGGGCGCGGGATCGCCGAAGGTCAGGTTCAGGTAGTTGGCGCCGCCCGCCGGCTCCGGGAGGGCGCCGGGCGGACCGGGCGGACCGAGAGGGCCGATCGGCACGATCAGGTCCTGGCCGTCGTCGGGAGCGGTGACGCTGTCGAAGCGCTCGTAGTCGTAGCCTCCGCCGGGCGCGGTCCGGAAGAACCCGACGAGGCCGTCGTCCCGGGCGAGTTGGTCACCCAGCCGGACGGCGAACGGGTCGCGGGTGAAGGCGGGGGCCGGCGGGTCGAGGGTGGCCGCCCAGCCGGTGTCGGTCAGCGGCGGCCCGTCCAGGGTCAGCCGCAGCTGTGCCCGGACCAGGGCCAGCGGCCGTCCGACGAGGGCGGACAGCGTCTGGTCGGTGCGGCGCCCGAGCGGGTCGGTGGTCCACAGCGTCGAGTCGATGACGTCCAGGAACGCGGTGAGGTTGGCCTCGGTGGCCAGGCGCCGGGAGCGCAGCAGGCCGGCGAGGTCCGGGGCGAGCGCCTCCACCTGGGCGAGCGAGGTGAGCGTGCCGTCGGGCGGGGGCTCCCACTGGCCGGTGCGGGTGCCGGAGCCGTCGGTGAGCAGCCGGTAGGTGCCCAGGAAGCGGCCCGACGGGTCGTACAGCAGCAGGCTGCGGTCGAGGTGGTCGGGCAGCAGCCAGCCGGTGACGGGGCTGGGGTCGGCGGCCGTGTCCACGACCCGGGTGCCGGTGGCGGCGTCCAGGAGGTCGAAGTCGAGCCGGGCGGGCTGGAGCGGGCGCGGGGGCAGCTGGGCGACGGCGGCGACGGTCGGGGTGAGCGAGGACCGCGTGGTCAGGGCGGTGTCGACGATCAGCGGGAAGCTGCGGTACTCGTGCAGGCCGCCCTGCCGGAGGTCGGGGCTGACGACGTCGAGGACGCGGCCGAACTTGTCGTAGAGGAAGAGTTCCCGCACGTGGATCTGGCCCTGGCGGGTCTCGTGGAAGTCCGCGCTCTCGCCGCCGGGCAGGTAGGGGGCGCTGGTGACCTTGCCCCGGTAGCGGGCGGGCAGCGCGTCCTCGGTGTCGGCGTCGGGGTAGCCGACCAGGCCGGCGATGTGGGGGAAGTCGTCGTCCCGGGGGGTGGGGCGGCGGAAGGCGCGGGTGTCGCGGGCGGCGAGGCGGTCGTTGAAGCCGGTCAGTTCCTGGGCGAGGACGCCCCAGTCGCCGATGGCGGCGAGCCAGGCGGCGAGCTGCCCGCGTTGGGCGGTGGAGCCGTGCCGCGAGACGAACTCCCGGAGCCGGGAGGCGAACAGGGTGCGCGGGTGCGGGCCGAGGGCGGAGATGCCCGTGACGTCGACCGGGTCCCCGTCGAGGCGGGCGCCCGGGATGTAGCGGTAGTCGGTGCCGTCGAAGGCCCAGCAGCTGTGGCCGTCGACGGAGTGCGGGATGTGCCGGTAGGAGACGTTCCACTCCATGAACAGCGGCTCCCAGGGCTGGCTCCAGGGGGCCAGGCCCAGGGCGGGCAGGGTGCCGGTGTAGTCGGCCGGGCGGTGGGCGGTGAGCGCTTCGGCGAGCTCGGCCGCGGCCAGGCCGGTGGCGGCGGCGAGGGCGGGCGCGTTGCCCGGGTCCAGCAGGTAGTACTCGGTGAGGAGCGCGGCGACCTCCCCCGGCAGCGCGCCGGGCTGCGGCAGCGGCGCGCCGAGCCCCGGCAGGGTGGGCAGTGCGCCCTGCCCCGGGGCCGCGGTGACGGTCCGGCCTCCGACGGAGACGGCGCTGACTGGCGGGGCCGGGGTGTGGTCGGCGAGCGGGCGCACGGGCACCGGCTCGTCGGGGACGACGGCGTCGGCCGGGGGCCGGACGCCCGAGACGCTCACCACCGGGTCGGCGCCGCGCCAGAACGCGGGCCGGGGCACGGCCTTGAGGGTGGCGCCGCCGGTTAGCCCCTTGGCCCGAGCGAAGGCGCTGATCCCGGCCTGGAGCGCCTCCTGGGCGGTGGCGTGCCGCGCGGACGGGTCCGGCTGGGGGACCAGGGCGGCGAGCGCGCGTGCCCGGGCGCTCTTCTCGCGCAGGGTGTGGGCGAGGGAGCCGGGCCGGGCGGGGTCCAGTTCCGCCTGGATGTCGGCCTGGTCCGGGGCGTCGCCGGGTGGTGGAGGCGGGATGAACTCCAGGATGCCGTTCTTCAGCCACAGGGAGTTGAGCCGCCACTGGAGCGCGTGGACCTCGCCGAGCAGCGCGTCCAGTCGGCTCTGGTCGTCGTTGAGGGTGGTGAGCCAGGCGGGCGGGGTGAAGGGCGCCGCGGGTGTGCCGTCGGTCGCCGGGTCGGCCGGTGACGGGGTCACCGTCCACCGGTAGCCGCCGGAGGACGGCCCGAAGGAGGCGGCGTGGACGGCGCGCCGCACCCGTTCGTCGCCGCCCTTCTCGTCGGCGACGGCGAGCAGGTCGTGCAGGAACGCCCGGAGCAGTTGCAGGTCCGCGGGGGAGGGGGTGGCGCCGGTGGCCTGGAGCGCGTGTCCGGCGAGCGCGGTGAAGGCGTCCTCGGTGGTGGTGCCGAGGGCGACGTTGAGGGTCCGGTTGTCCCGTACGGTCTGGAGCGGGTCGGGGGAGGGCAGGGGGGCGTCGTCGGCCGGGTTCCAGGGCACGGTCAGGGCCAGCCCCTGGTAGAGGCTGCGCACGGCGGGCGGGACGGCCGCGTCCTGGGCGGCCTCGCCGGTGAGCCTCGGGTCCCGCCAGTCCAGCCGGGCGAGCAGGTCGGCGTAGGAGGTGCCGGGCGGGAGGGTGGCGAGGACGTCGGCGGCCGGGTCGGAGTACCAGCCGATGACCTGGTAGCCCAGCGTGTCCGCCGAGGGGACGTCGGAGAGGTCGTCGATGAAGGAGAAGACGTTGGTGTTGTGCGGCACGTAGGTGGTGAAGTGCTGGTCGCCCGCGCTCATGGCGGTCAGGAACAGCGGGTCGTTCGCGGCCCGTTCCGTCCAGGGCGTGTCGTCGGTGAGGGGGAAGGCGAGCCCGAGCAGGACCTGCGGGGAGGGGTCGGTGCGGGCGGCGCGGTACGGATCCCGGCTGGCCCGCCAGGCGTTCAGCGTGGCGTCGGTGACCAGGTGGGGACTGGAGTGTTCGAGGGGGTGGCCCTGCCGCAGGGCGTAGGCGGTGAGGGGGCAGTCGCTCTCGATCACCCAGGCCCGGACGCGCCGGGTGCCGGCGCCGCTGAAGCGGGTGACGAGCCAGCGGTTGGGCACCAGCGGGTAGTGGACCTCGCCGGTCGCCGGGTCCTGGACGCCGTGGCGCAGGCCCCGGGGGAGCGTCCAGTGGAGGTGGACGCCGGTCTGCCGGAACAGGGGGTCGTCGCTCTGCCGGTCCCCCTCGTCGGGTTCGGGGCTGATGAAGTCGTCCAGGGCCAGGTAGTTCTGCCGCCAGGTCCGGAAGCCGTCCCGGCGCAGCAGGGCCGGGTTGACGACGAGCGCGTCGAGCGCGACCGGCACGACGAGGGCGGGGCGGGGGCTCATCGCCGGTCTCCCGCGGTCGTCGGGAAGCGGTCCCCGTCCGGGCCGTCGAAGCGGATGGCCTCCGGCACCTTGACCAGTTGCAGGGCGAGGTCGGCGGGGCCGACCCCGCCGACGCCGGTGCCGTGCGCGGTGTCCAGGGCGGCGGCCAGCGCGGGCACGAGCGAGGTGAGGTCCAGGACCCGTATGGCGGGGTCGGCGCACGGGCGCAGGTGGCGCAGCACGTCGAAGGTGGCGTCCGGGCCGAGTTGTTCGCCCAGCGGCCGCCGTGGTCCGGCGTCCGGCAGCAGGCTGCGCAGCGGTATCAGTCCGTCGTCCTCGATGCCGAAGCGGAACCCCTCCTGGGGTTCGGCGAGTTCGACGGTGGCGGGCACTCCGTTGAACAGGCACAGCAGCACGGTCGGGGAGAGGTGGTCCATCCGCAGCACCCGCAGTGGGGCACCGGCCGCGTCGACGGCCCGGACGGCGAGGTGGGGCCAGCCGGAGACCAGGGCGGAGCGCAGCAGCAGTCCGCAGACCGGGCCGAGGGCGGCGTCCGGGTCGCCGGGTCCGGCGTCGCGCTGCCGGTCGCGGTGGCGGGCCGCCGACTTGGCGGCCCCGGCGCGGACGGCGGCGGCCACCAGCGCGTCCTGGAGCGTGTCCCGGCTCGACTGGGCGCCGATCCCCAGGGCCCCGCCGATCAGCGCGTCCAGCCAGTTGGGGTCGGTGTGGAAGAACCGCAGGGACTCGGGCGGCAGCATCCGCGCGTCCGGGACGAGGTGGGTGAACGGCACCGGGGTGAGCAGCAGCAACTGCCCCAGCCAGTCCGCGACCGGTGCGAGCCGCGTCTTGAGGCCGTCGTCCGTCTCCAGGGCCTCGGTGACGGCCGTGCGGGCGGCGTCGGAGCGCAGGAAGGCGTCCAGGTCGGCGCTCGGGTCGCTCGGCGCGGGGGCGGGCGCGGGCGGCGACCAGGGGTCGTCGGAGTGCGCCGGGGGCGTGCCGAGGGCGGCGAGCAGCGGCCCGTCCAGCAGCGCGCCGAAGGCCGCCCGGGCGGTGCGCGGCCCGGTCTGCGCGTCGCCGGGGAGGTGGGTGCTGGTGTGTCGGTGGTAGAGGGTGTCCGCCAGTTCGTGGGTGGCGCGCTTGAACGCCGTCAGCTGCCGCACGTACGCCGGGTCGGCGAGCGCGAGCGCCCGTCCGGTCTCGAAGGCGGTGGCCAGCGACACGTCGAAGCTGC
Source organism: Kitasatospora sp. NPDC034533 (assembly GCF_055575155.1). NCBI lineage: Bacteria > Bacillati > Actinomycetota > Actinomycetes > Kitasatosporales > Streptomycetaceae > Kitasatospora > Kitasatospora sp. NPDC034533. The sequence goes on along the minus strand of NZ_JBVITE010000022.1, from coordinate 8,879 downwards.
CCCAGGCGGGGTCGTAGCCGAGCAGGGCGTCCGCACTGGTGGCCGTGGCGACCCGGTCGACGGGCCGGGGCCGGGTGGGGGTGAGCGGGCCCCGGTACCAGCCGAAGGAGCGTTCGCCGGAGCGGGTCAGGTACGGCAGCGGCACGTGGCCGTCGCCGATCCGCCGGGCGACCTGCCGCCGGGCGGGCGCGGTGGCGTCGGTGTCCTGGTAGGGGGAGGGCAGCCGCAGCCACATCTCCTCGCGGGTGGCCGCCCGAGAGCCGTCCGGTGTCCGGGTGAGTCCTTCGGCGAGGTCGCGGAAGTGCGCCTTGCCGTCCGGCTCCGCCCAGAACGACCAGCCGCGCAGCGACAGCAGGGCGACGCTGGTGCGGCCCCGGAAGTCCGGGTCGGGGCCGAGGAGCGGCTCGTGGCCCTCCAGGGACACCAGGTGGACGATGTTCTTGGTGCGGGTGCCCGGTGGTGAGCCGGGCGGGCCGGCGGCGGGGAAGCGGTTGGCGACGACGACGGAGAACAGCCCGTCCTCCTGGAGGCCGAGGAGGGGCCGGTCCCCGGTGTTGGCGGCGCGGCAGTGCGCGAGGTGGGGCAGCTCCGCGAGCCGGGGGACGACCGCCTGGAACACGGACGTGGGGACGCGGATGATGTCGCAGGGGTCGTCGTGCCCGGTGTCGGACTCCCGGCGCAGCGCGGGTTTGAGCACGGCGGGATCGTCGGCGAGGAAGTCGCCCACGGTGGTCGGCTCGGTCCGGTTCGGCGAGGTGTCGCCCCCGAGGAGCTGGTCGTCGGTCAGGACGAGCAGTGCCAGCCACGGGGTGCCGCGCCCGGCCCCGCGCAGTGGCCGCTCCCACGGCAGCAGCGGGTCACCGAGCACCAGGTGGGGCAGGACGTCGGCGAAGCGTCCGGCGCAGGTGTCGGGCGGCTGCTCGGCGACCACGGCGGTGGTGGCGTCGATCGCCACCTGGGGTGCGCGTACGGTGAACCGCTGCACGGCCCGGAACGGCCCGCCGACGGTCCGGGCGCCCGCGTCCGCTCCGGTGCGCAGGGTGTGGGTGGCCTCGATCCGGTAGTCCCCGGCGGGCAGGGCGGGCAGGTAGTGGTCGTGCAGTTCGAGGTCCCCGACGGGGATGGTGTCGCGGGCGGGGTGCGGCGGGCTCGCGCTCACGTGGTCTGCTCCCTCATGTCCGGTCCGGGTTCTGCACCATCGGGGCCTGGCCGAAGAAGTGGCCGGCGCCGGCGGCCAGGGCGGTCAGCGCGTCGCTCGGGCCGTCGAACAGCCCGGCGTCGACGAGCGCCGCGCACACCTGGTCGCGTCCGGCGCGGGCCGCTCCCCGGTCGGTCCGGGCGATCAGCCGCACGCAGGTGTCGTCGGGGACGAAGGCGTGGTCGCCGTCGGCGGCGGGGGAGGAGGGCAGTGGGGCGAGGCCGGGCGGGATCTCGTCGGCGGAGTACTCGCTGAGCGGGAACACCCCTCGGGACGGGGCCAGTCGGGGCCGGGGTGCCCGTACGTCCCAGCCGACGGGGCGGTCCGCGAGGACCTCGGCGCCGGGGGCGTCCGGGGTGTGGCTGAAGGGCGCCGGCGGGGCGCCCCACAGGGCGGCGGGCAGGTGGTGGGTGCGCGGGGTCGCCGTCCAGCCGTCCATCGGGGCGGGCGCGTCCGCGTAGAAGAGCGTCAGCCGGTGCTCGCCGACCAGCCCGGAGAGGTCCATGGGCCGGACGTCGACGCCGGGGCCGTCGTCGGCGCGGGGCGTGGACAGCGGGTCGGCGCCGATCCGCAGGTGGCTGGCGGGCACCGCGGACTGGGTGAAGAACCGCAGGTCACGGGCGCGGGCGTACCAGGTCCTGCCGCTGTTGCCCCGGTCGTGGCCGGAGGTGTCCTCGACGGCGCCGTCGACGCCGCCCACCGGACCGACGGTGACGACGTCGGCGGGTTTCGGCAGCAGGTCGGCGAACTCGCTCCAGCCCAGCGGCTTGGTGGCGGTGGCGGATCGGGCGGGGCCGAAGCCGATGGTCTTGGAGATGCCGATGAAGTGCGCGGTGACCGAGCCGCCCGTCGGCGGCCCCCACAGCTCCAGCTCGGCACCGACGGAGGCGCTGATCGTCTTGTGGATCGGCCCGACGTTGACGGTGTAGGAAGCGCCGATGCTCACCGAGATCCGGGCGGTGAAGGCGAACGGCCGCCAGGAGAGCAGCAGATCGGCCTGGGCGGTGAACCACGCCCGGAAGTCTCCGGCGTGGAAGGTGACGCTCAGCCGGCCCCCGGCCATCGCGCAGGACGGGGTCACGGCGAGGTAGGCCTGCGCGGTGATCGTCAGGTTGCCGCTGACGGCCCAGTCGATGCCGAGCCGCGGCACGTCGGGGTAGCAGGCGGGCTTCTCGAAGGCGGGGTGGTAGCCGCCGAGGGTGACCACGAACTGCCCGGCGTCCGGGTGCGGTCCGAACCACAGGGCGGCGGCGAACCCGCCGGTGAGGTGGCAGTCCGGGGTGAGCACGTACGACACGGGGGCGAGTTGCGCGGCCAGCTCGAAGCTCCCGGTGAGCGGCCGGACCTCGGCCTCCAGGCCCAGTTCGGCGTACACGTAGGTGCGGGTCGCGGACTCGGCCGGCACCGGCAGCTGGAGGGTGGCGATGCCGAGGACGGCCAGCGCCAGCTCCCGGCCGAACTCGGCGGCCAGCAGCACCTTGGAGTTGACGATCTCGGCGACGGTGAACTCGATCCCGAGCGCCAGCCAGGAGGAGCCCTCCTTCGGGGCGATCCAGGTGCGCGACGGCCCGCCCGGCACGGCGGGTTCGCGGCCCTCCAGGATGTCCAGCACCTCGGAGGGCCGCTTGGCGGCGTCGGGGCCCTGCTTGTTCAGGGTCAGCAGCGGGAAGCCGGTCACCTCCCGGGCGGTCGGCAGGGTAAGTTCCCGGTTGAAGCCGAACCCGGCCATCAGCCCCGTGACCAGCAGGGGCGGCGGGCCCCCGAGCGGCGCCTCCAGCTGGCCGAACAGGAACAGCGACGGCCACCCGTCCGTCAGCTGGGCGTACGAGCCGATGGCGGCCAGCGAGAAGTCGGGCACGGCGATGTCCGCCGTCCCGTCGAACTGGAAGAGCACGCCTTGGCCCAGCCGGTCGGGCGGGATGCGCAGCAGGGCGCCCGTGATCCGCACCGGGGGGGCGGTGTACCCCACGCCGACGCCGTCGAGTTGGAAGACGGGCGCGAAGTGGTCCAGGGCGGAGCCGACCGCGAGACCGTCCAGCGACAGGGACAGCGGCCCCAGCGCGACCCCCGCGTCCAGGGCGAACAGCAGCGCGTTGTTCTGGTAGACCACCCCCACCCGGTTGATCTGCACCACGCCCAGCTGCTTCTGCACCCGCACCCACACGGCGGTGGAGGCCGGGCCGGTGGAGGGCGCGGGGGCGCTCGGTGCGCCGCCCGGTGCCGCCGGCCGTCCGGGCGCTCCCGCCCCGCCGGTCTTCGCCGGGGGCACGCCGAGCGCGACCGGGACGCTCTCCTTCCCGATCCGCAGCTCCGCGAGGGCCGCCACCCCGGCCGTCAGCCCGGCCTCCGGCAGTGGCACCACCTGCGCCCGGCCGAGCAGCGCGTTCACCACGGCGGCCGTCGGCCGGTCGAAGTCGCCGGAGCTGTACAGGACTTGGAGGTCGCGCACCGCCAGGTCGCCGCCGGCCCCCGAGAGGAATCCGCCGACCAGGGGGAGCCGGGTGAGGTCGAAGTCCGCCGAGAGGTCCACGCCGACGCAGAACCGCGCCGGGCCGCCCGGCGGTTCGACCCGGACGAACTTGGCGTCCTTGAGGTCGATCCGCAGGCTGTCGGGCACGTCGTCGGCCAGGTCGGGGGAGAAGTGCGCCACCCAGTCCCGCAGGGCGATCTCGGTGCCCTCACCGGGGCTGCGGTAGGTGGCGGCCAGGACGTGGGTGCCGGACTTCCGGGCGCCGGACTTCCGGGCGCCGGACTCCTGGGTGCCGGACTTCTGGTCGTCGAAGACGACGTCGAAGGTGAAGCCGTCGACGTCGAGGGTGCCGCGGTACCGTGCTCCGGCGTCATCCCGGGTGATCCTCGCCTCCAGCGAGGCCTTCACCCCCTGGGCGACCGTCATCTCACCCCGGCAGTCGAAGTCGACGGTGCCGGTGCCGGTGGTGTGCGACAGCCACAGCGTGGTGAGCTCCATCGACGTGACCGCCCCCGGCGCGTCGGGCAGGTGCAGCGCGTCGAGGAGGTCCTCCACGCGCGGCGTCTCACCCGCCTCCAGACCGCCGCGGAAGGTCCAGCCGCCCTTGTCGCCGGCGGCCTTCACGGCCGAGACCTCGATGCCGAGGGAGGAGCCGATCGTCGCCGTGCCCGCGACGCGGGCCGTGAGCCCCTGGAGAGCGTCCTCGTACAGGTACAGGCTCAGGGAGGTGAGAGTGAAGGGCCCGAGTGACCAGGCACCGGTGGCCTTCACCCCGAGGAGGTACCAGTCCCCGAGACGGGCTCCGAACGACAGCTCGCTGACGTCGGCGGACTCGGGTACCTCTCCGGCGGGGATGCCGAACGACTCCAGCAGCGACCGGACTTTGACCGGCTTGCCGTCACGCAGCCCGCCGGTGACGCCCAGATCGGGAAACCGCAGGGCGACCTCCAGGGGGAGGCCCTTGACGTCGAGGTCGGCGACGAGGGCGACGGAGGTGACCTGGTAGGGGGCCGGCGCGCCCTGTCCCGTCCTGGCCACGCCGTAGTCGAAGCCCGCGACATCCCCCGGATCGAATCCGAACGCGCGCAGCCCCTCCCGGGCGGTCCGCCACAGGTCGCCGCCCGCGAAACGGCTGCCCAGCTCGTCCAGCGCGCGGGCGAACGCGCCCCGCTGCCGCGGTCGCACGGCGGCGGTCAGCCAGCCGACATCGTCCACGGACAGCGTCGACTCCACCTCGACGCTCTCGAACGTGCCGCCCAGCGCCACGGTGACCGCGCCCTGGCTGGTGACGGTCACCGTCACCGTCTTCACCGCCATGGCCACGAGCGCCCCGGCGGGCCAGGCGGTGGACTCCCAGGCGAGGACGAGCGTCAGTTTGATGCCGTCCGCGTCCACTTCGGGCCGCCCGCTGCCGGCTGCGCCGTGGCACGCGCCGTCCGGGAATGCCGCCAGGATGGTGCGCAGCTGCTCGGGAAGCGCGGCGTCCTCGGCGCGCAGCGTCGGCGGGTCCCCCAGACCCGCCAGGTGCCCCTTCAGGGCGTCAAGGTCCACCGAAGTCCCCCCTCCTGGAATCACCGGCGTGCGCCCTCACGCTGATTTTATTTTGAACATCGGCTTCGGGTTCTTCGGCTGCCCCTTCTTCCCCGAAGCCGCCGGAGGAGCCTTTTCCCAATGGGCTTCGTTGAATCTCACATAGTGGACACTCCTGGCTACCTTGGCCAATTCCTCGTAGGCTGCTTCGGTCAAATTTTCGCTGATATTTTTGTTGATGAGTTTAAGTCTGTTGAAGAGGGTTTGCGGGGATTTGACCGACGTGAATATTGGCCCGGCTCCTTCCTCGAAAGCGTCTCCGGGGTCGTCGGTGCGGTCTTTGGGGCCGATGAAGAGGTTCCCGGGAAGCCAGGCGTAGACCTCGCAGAAGTTGTCCCAGCCGTCGGGTCGGTATGGGCTTTGGGCGTCGTGGCTGACCGAACCGTCCATGATGTCCGCGCAGAGCTGGCGGACCTGTTGGATGTCTTCCTGGCAGAACAGCAAGTCATGCTGGCTGTAAAAAACAAGATAGTCTTTGACTGCGTTCAGCAGTTTTCTCGCTTTTTTGCCGTGATCGCTGTTCCACAGGCCCGTGAGTCGGGTGTAGGGCACGACGTGATGGCGCGCCATATCGGCGTTCTCGCAGATCCCCGTTCCGCGAGGAAGGCTCCCGTACGGAGGGTCTGGTCTGTCCTCCATCTCCAGGTTGTAACCGTCCACTGCCCAAGCACCTCCCTTTCCGGACGGATGCGTCCGCCTTGGTCGGGCCCTGCCGCGTCGTCACAGGCTCACGGCCGCGAGGCGGCCCGCGCAACCATGCCTCGCGGGCGCGGAGACCTTTTCGGACAGCCGTCGCGTGGACCTGCGGGCGCCTTCCTCGGGTCCGGTGAACCGCCCCGTGTCGAACGCTCGTTCGTCCAGCAGGGGCCCGCGATGTGACTACGCGCCCCGGGCCCTCATCACCCCTCCGGGCCGCAGCCGGGGTCGTGTCCCGCGTGCGATCCCGAGGAGGAGCCCGAAGCGGCACGGGTCGGCGGCACGGCCGAGGAAGGGCAGGTGGTCGCGGGAGTGGCGTCGGCGGCGGTGGCGGGGCCTTCGGAGGCCGGCCGGCCCGGACGTGCCGCGCTCGATGACCTGATCTCGCCGGGTCGCGCGGGTCGCCAACCGCCATGGGTGAACCGGTCACCGAACAGTGGCCCTCAGGTTGACGGCTGCGGGGCCCCGGCCGCCACGGACCGGACAGCTCATAGGCTGAGCCGCATGGGAAAGACGCGTACGGGCGGGGCGATCGGCCGGTGGGTCCGGTCGCGGGGCCGGGGCCGGGGGCTGTCGCACGAGGCGGGGCTGCGGCAGGCCGCCGCACGGCTGCGCGGGCGGCTGCTCCTCCACCCCGTGGAGGGGCCGTGGCAGCAGCGCGCGTACTGGGACCCGCTGCCGACGGCCCGGGAGATGACCGACTCCGTGGGCGGCGGCCGCTGGGAGCAGCGCAGCCGGCTGAACGTGCCCGGCCCGTTCTACGCAGGAGAGACCGACAGCGGCCTGAACGGACCGTACTACCTCCCCGAGCACGTGCTCTCCGGCGACGGGTACTGCGAGTTCATCCACCGCCAGCCCGCCAACCCGCGTGAGGTGGCCGCCCTGGTGGAGATCGCCCACGGGGAGCCGATGGGCGGCTACGCGTGGGACGGCGACCTGCACTGGACTCCGGGTGAGGTGCGTGACTGGTGGTCACGCCGGGGCGAGGTCCGGGCCTGGATCACGAGCGAACTGCGGCTGGGTGACGACAGCCGCAACGACCCCGAATCCCTGCACCGGTACGCCGCCTACCTGGACGACGGGCTGGAGGCCTACCTGCGGGGCTACCTGTTCTGGCTCACCGAGCGCCGGGAGCCGCGCGCCGGCGAGGCACTTCCGGAGCTCTGACCCGAGGCGGCGCGCAGGAGGCGCCGGACGGGCCGGATTCCGGCGGCCCGGACGTCCTCGGGAGCCGGCCGGCCGCAGGTGACTGCCGTCGGTCCAAGGGCTCAGGCCAGGCGCGCCACGGCCAGGGACAGCGCGCGGTCGAGCGCCGACCCGGCGTCGCACGGCACGTCGGGCCGGACGCCGGTGCCCTCCCAGTTGGTGCCCGAGACCGGGTTCACCGCGCGGGCGACGGGCACGCTGAGCTCCAGGTGCGGGTGCACCGTCCAGCCGTCGCGCGGGTGGGCGCCGCCCCGGGTGGCCTCCCCGACGACCTCGGCGCGTCCGAGCTGTTGCAGGTCATAGGCGAGCTCCTCGCCGGCGGAGAAGGTGTTCGCGCTCGTCAGCACGTAGAGCGGCTTGTCGGCGCCGAAGCGGGCGCCGGGGACGAACGGGGGCGTCCAGGACTGCTCGGTCACCTCCCCCTGCCGGGAGACCACGGTGTTGAGGTGGGTGCGGCCGTCGAGCAGGTAGCCGCAGACGAAGGCGACCGTGTCCGGATCGCCGCCGGTGTTGCGGCGCAGGTCCAGGACGAGGGCGCGAGCGGGTGCCACCAGGGAGAGCGCCGCCGCCAGCGGCTGCGCCGCCCAGTCCAGCGGGAACATCTTGGGCCCGATCTCCAGGACCGCGACGCCGTGGTCGAGGAGCTCCACGCGCGGCAGACCGCCCAGGGAGGCGTCGAAGTCCCGGCGCATCGCGGCGAGTACCGCCGCGCCCCGCTCCGGCGGCACGGGCACCGCGTGGTGAGTGAGGGCCAGGTGCTGGTCGCCGTTGACGGACCGCAGGTCCACCGTGACGGCCTCGGCCAACTCCTGGGCGGACTCGGCCCGGTAGGAGCCCTCGGCACTCCGGCGCCGCAGCAGGTCCGCCAGGTGCCGGGCGGCGTCGGGGAAGACGTAGTTCTCGCGGACCAGGTCGGCTATCGACTCGACGACGGCGACGGTGTCCAACGCGGGTGACGGTGTGTCGGAGGTCATGGCAGGGAGTAGAGCAGCGGCTTGCCAAAGCGTCAAACGTACTTAACGCTTGATTCGTGAGCCACCACCCGGACGAGCCCGTCCAGCGCGTCAGCACCCCTCGGGAGCACACCGCTCTCGCCCACCCCGTGCGCCAGCGCCTGCTCTTCGCCCTGAGCACGCGGCCGTCGACGATCAGCCGCCTCGCCGCGCAGCTGGGAGTGAACAAGGGCGCCGTCTCCCACCACCTCAAGGTGCTGTGCGAGGCGGGACTGGTCCAGGAGGCGGGAACGCGACGGGTGCGCGGTGGCACCGAGAAGTACTACCGGCGGAGCGCCGGGCGACTGGTCGTCGACGAGCCGCGGGCCGAGGGCACGGCCGCGCTGCTCGGCGCCGTCGCCCAGGAGCTGGACCGCTCACCCGCCGAGCACCTCCTGACGCTGCGCCACCTCCGACTCGGCCCGGCCAAGGCGGCGCGGCTCGCCGAGGCGCTGGCCGCCCTGGTGGAGGAGACGGAGGAGGACCCGGAGGGCGAGCCGGTGCACGGCCTCCTGGTGACGCTCTACCGGCAGGCCGGGGCGTAGCAGCCGCTTCCTTCAGGCGGCGCCTGAAGGCGGCGCCGGGGGGGGGGGGGGGGGGGGGGGGGGGGGGGGGGGGGGCTGGGGGGGGGGGGGGGGGGGGGGGGGGGGGGGGGGGGGGGTGGGGGAGGGGGGGGGGGGGGGGGGGGGGGGGGGGGGGGGGGGGGGGGGGGGGGGGGGGGGGGAGG
>NZ_JBVITE010000021.1:0-108691 GCF_055575155.1 Kitasatospora sp. NPDC034533 | reverse complement strand
TCACAGGCCCCTGCGCCGTCCGGACCTTGCGAATCTCGAAGTCCAATGCATCCCCTGAACTGGGGTGTTGCAACGACTCCTAGAACCCAAGAGTGCGGGGGAGGCCCTGTGGCGTCCGTGCCCTGTGGCGTCGGTGCCCCGCGGCGTCGGTGCAGGCGCGGCGGGGCGTCAGGGGGCGGCCGGGTTCGGGGGGTGGCCGAAGCCGTAGGAGGGGCGCAGCTCGGTCCGGGCCGTCGGGTCCGCCGGCGCGTGCGGGGCTGACGGGTGGGGGGCTGGTGCGTACGGAGCTGACGCGTGCGGGGTTGACGCGTACGGTGCCGCCGGGTTCGGGTTCGGGCTCGGGTCCGGGGCTGACGGGTCGTACGGGCCGGGCAGGGGCGGGCCGTCCACCGACGGTCGGGCGGGCGCGGGTCCGTCGACCGGGTGTGCCCGGGGCTGGGCCTGGACCTGGGCGGGGAGCGGCTCGGGGGAGGGCTGGGCCGGATCCAGCGCGGTGCGCCCGGAGGAGTCGCTCAGCTTGATCAGCAATCCCACCATCAGCCAGTTCGCCAGCAGCGACGAACCGCCGGCCGCGAGGAACGGCAGCGCCTTGCCGGTCAGCGGGACCAGCCCGCTCACCCCGCCGACCACCACGAACACCTGGAGCGCCAGCGCCGCCGACAGCCCGGTGGCCAGCAGCTTGCCGAACGGGTCGGTGAGGCCGACCGCGGTGCGCAGACCGCGTTGGATCAGCAGCACGTAGACCAGCAGGATCGCGGTCACCCCGGCCAGGCCCAGCTCCTCGCCGATGGTGGTGAAGATGAAGTCGCTGCGGCCGGCGAAGCCGATCAGCCAGGGCCGCCCCGAGCCCAGGCCGGTCCCGGTCAGGTGCCCAGTGCCCAGGCTGAACAGCGCCTCGGCGGGTTGTTCGGAGATCGCCTGGTCGTGCACGGGCTTGTAGTAGTCGAGCGGGTGCAGCCAGGCCTCGACGCGGCCGTGCACGTGGGGCTCCACGGTGCCGACCACCGCCGCGCCGCCGACCGCCATCAGCAGCCCGAGCACCACCCAGCTGGTGCGTTCGGTCGCCACGTACAGCATCACGATGAAGAGGCCGAAGAAGATCAGCGAGGTGCCCAGGTCGCGCTCGAAGATCAGCACCAGCAGGCTGACCGCCCAGATCGCCAGCACCGGACCGGCGTGCCGGCCGCGCGGCAGGGTCATCCCCCAGACCTTCCGGCCGGCCAGCGCCAGGGCGTCCCGGTGGGCCATCAGGTAGCCCGCGAAGAAGATCGTGATCGCGACCTTCACGAACTCGTCCGGCTCGAAGGAGGGCAGCCCCGGGAGCTTGATCCAGCGCTTGGCGCCGAAGCTGTCGGTCGGTGAGAAGATCGGCGCGGTCAGCAGGACCAGCGCGCCCGCCATCATCAGGTAGACGTACCGCTGGAAGAAGCGGTGGTGCTTGACGAGGACGACCAGCACGAGTGCCGCCGCCACCGAGATGAACACCCACATCAGCTGGGAGGGCGCGGCCGGGAGCTTCTGGTAGTCGCCCTTGGCGGCGTGCGCGAGCTTGTAGCTGAAGTCCAGCCGGTCCAGCAGCACCAGTCCGAAGCCGGTCAGGAAGACGCCCAGCGGCAGGATCAGCGGATCGGCGTACGGCGCGAACCGGCGCACCGCCAGGTGGGCCGCGCCGGCCAGCGCGCCCAGGGACAGGCCGTGCACCAGCAGGCCGGGCGGCAGCTTTCCGGTCAGCGCCAGATCGGCGTCGATGTGTCCCGCCAGACAGACGGCCACCGCGAAGGCCACCAGGCCCAGTTCGATGTTGCGGTGGCGCGTCGCCAGTCGGCGGCCCTCGCCGCGTGCAGTGCTTCGCACCTCGTGTCATCCCCTTGTCGACCACGGCGGGGTCTCGCCGCCGGTGCATCCTTCCAGACGTTTGTGTCTTCGGGGCGGTTGCCGGGAGGGGCGGCCGAGGGGCGGAACTTTGCCCGGGCAAAGCTTTGCCGGGGGCCGGGTAAAGCGCTGTCCAGGCCCGGGTATAGAGGCGGGGCCCGGGTGCGGCGGAGCCCTCGCGCGGGGACATCATGGCCGGGCGCCGGGGCGGGCCCGGCGGGTCCCGACGGCCGGTGCTCCGGTCGGTGGGGCCTCCCCGAACGGGTGAGGTGAGCGGGCGGATGGACGCAGCGGTGGACGGCGCGGTGGGCGGCTCCGCCCCGGTGCTCGCCTACGGCGGGCCGCCGCCGTGGCGGTGGTCCGACCTGGCGACCTCGTGGACGGCCGAACCTCTGGTGCTCGTGCTGTCGGTGCTGCTCGCGGCCTGGTACCTGGGGGCGGTGCGCAGGGTCAACCGCCGGGCGGGCGCCGGAGGGCCGTCCGATGGCGGCTCCTCGGGCGGTGGGCTCTCGGGCGGTGGGTTCTCGGGCGGTCTGGGTTCCGGGCTCTCCGGTGGCGGCTCCTCGGGTGGGGAACTCTCGGGTGGGGGACTCTCGGGTGGCGGGCTCTCGGGCCGGGGGCGCTGGCGGCCGACCCGGACCGCCGCCTTCCTCGGCGGGCTGCTGCTGTGGATCTGGTGCACCTGCTCCGGCCTCGGCGTGTACGAGCGGGTCCTGTTCACCGACCGGGCCGTGCAGGTCGTGCTGCTGCTGATGGTCGTCCCGCTGCTGCTCGCGCTCGGCGCCCCGGTCTCGCTCCTGGCCGAGGCGGCGCCGGCGGCCCGGCGGGAGCGCGTCCTGCGGGCGCTGCGCAGCCGTCCGTCCAAGGTGCTGATGTTCCCGGCGGTCTCCACCGCGCTGCTGATGGCGCCGCCGTGGCTGCTCTACTTCACGCCCTGGTACGAGTGGTCGGTGTCCAGCGGGCTCGGCAACGTGGTGCTGCACCTGGCGCTGGTGCTGCTGGGCCTCGCCTACTTCTGGCCGAGGCTGCAACTCGACCCGGTCGGGCACGAGTACCCGCACCTGGTGGGGCTGTTCATCACCTTCGCCGAGGTGATCTTCGACGCGGGCCTCGGGATCGTGCTGATCTACGGCGGGCACCTGGTGGCCGAGCACTACTACGTGGCGCTCGGGCGGCCGTGGGGGCCGAGCCTGGCGCAGGACCAGACCTGGGGCGGCAACGCGTTCTGGGTGCTGGGAGACCTGGTCGGGCTGCCGTTCCTGGCCGCGCTGGTGCGGCGGATGGTGGTGCAGGGGCGGGAGGAGACCGAGGCGGTGGACGCCGAGCTGGACGCCCGCTTCGAGGCGGCGGCCGCGCGGGCGCGGGAGGCGGGGCTGCCGGAGGAGGACGAGACCGGGATGCGGCCGTGGTGGCTGGACGACCCGAACCTCAGGCACCGCTACGGGGGGTAGCGCGCGGGGGTGGGGACGAGGGGTGGGGGCGCGTGGTGGGGACGAGGGGTTGGGGCGCGGGATGGCGCGAGCCTCGGTCGCCCGGGGTGGTTGTTGTGCGGGCCAATTTTGGTCCTCCGTAGTCCCCTTGAGCGTCTCCGCGCCACGTTTCCGCAGGTCAAAAATGGGTTGGCCACAACCCCCCGCTCCGCTAGCGTGTGACACGTCCGGTTCGGGGGCCATTGGGCCGCCCGAGGAGTAGAGAGCAGGAGGTGAACCCCGTGGTCGTTGTCGCCCCGATAGCTGCCCAGGGCAGCACTCGCGTTCACCGCCTCTTCCCGGCCGCCGGCTGAGCCCTTCGCGCCAGCCGTAGCCCGCCGGGACCATCTCCTCCCGAAGGGCCACCGCGTTGTTCAACGCTGCCTCCGTTTCTTCTTCCTCTTCTTCTTCCTCCGCCGGTGACGCCTCCGCGCTGACCGGTTACGGCTGGACGGCCGAGCTCGCGGAGCTGTTCACCCCGTTCGGCGAGGCCGGGCTGCTCCCGGCCCGGATCGTCCGGGTCGACCGCGGCCAGTGCGACGCCGTGATCGCCGACCCGGAGACGGGCGAGCCGTGCACCGTCCGGTTCGACACCCGGTCGGTGGGCGACGCCGACATGATCAACTGCCCGTGCACGGGGGACTGGGCGGCCGTGGACCTCCACGCCCGGCCGATGGCCTCCGTGGCCGCGCTGCTGCCGCGCTCCACCGCGATCATCCGCAAGGTGGCCGGCAAGCGCTCCGACGGCCAGGTGCTGGCCGCCAACGTCGACACCGTGCTGATCGCCTCCTCCCTCGCGGTGGACCCCGACCTCGGCCGGATCGAGCGGTTCCTCGCCCTGGCCTGGGAGTCCGGCGCCGAGCCGCTGGTCGTCCTCACCAAGGCCGACCTGGTCGACGACGCCGACTTCATCCGGGCCGACGTCGAGGCGGTCGCCCCTGGCGTCCCGGTGCTCGTGGTGAGCGCCGAGACGGGCGAGGGCATGGACGTGCTGCGCGCCTGCACCCCCGGCACCACCGCCGTGATCGGCCAGTCCGGCGTCGGCAAGTCCACGCTCACCAACGCGCTGGTCGGGGTCGACGTGATGACGGTCCAGGAGGCCCGCTCGGTCGACCAGAAGGGCCGCCACACCACGACGACCCGCGAGCTGATACCGCTGCCCGGCGGGGGCGTGCTGATCGACACCCCCGGGCTGCGCGAGGTCGGCCTCTACGGTGGCGAGGGCGTGGACCTGGCCTTCGCCGACATAGCCGAGCTGGCCGAGGAGTGCCGCTTCCACGACTGCGGCCACCACACCGAGCCCGGCTGCGCGGTGCGGGCGGCGCTGGCCGACGGCACCCTGCCGCAGCGCCGGATGGACAGCTACCTCAAGCTCCAGCGCGAGAACGACTGGATCGCCTCGCGCACGGACGCCCGGGTGGCCAAGGCGCGGCTGAAGAAGTGGAAGACGATCACCAAGTCGATGCGAGCCGCGGGAGGTCCGGTGAAGCGCTGACCTCGGCTCCGGCCGGCCGCCGCGAACCGGCCGTCGGCCGGCCTTCGCCGGGCCCCGCCCGGCTCAGCGGAGGTCGGCCACCAGGCGGAAGCGCTGCAGGACCAGCGGGGTGGTGTCGTCCACGGTGAACTCCGGATCACCGAGGGCTTCGAGCAGCTCCGGGCTGCGCCAGAACTGCTCGTGCCCGGCTCGCCATTCGGCGACGCTGGTGAACCCCTCGCCCTCGTCCACGGCGTGCTGGAGGTCGACGTCGGCGAGCGGGACCACCCGGACGTCCGTGGTCTCGATCACGGCGACCCTGCGGCCGTCCGAGTCGAGGACGGCGGCCCGCTCGCCGACCAGCGGCAAGGGCTCGTTCTCGTGCTCGTAGTCGGCGACCAGGCCGGTGGTGCTGGTTTTGGAGGCGTCGAGGATCGCGGCGACCAGCTGGTCCCGCAGCGGACCGGGGAACGCGAACTCGGCCGGAGGCAGGGCGGCGACGCGCGGGTCGTCCACGCCGGTGTAGGGCTGCTGTTCGTTCATCCGGCGAGGCTAACGGCGGCGCTGGTCGGCGCGCCCGCGAATTTCGGGCGCCGCGGCTCGCGACGGTGCTCACGGGCGCCCGGCCCGCCTGCCGCGCTGTGGCGCGGAGCGGGCTCGGCTCCGGACGTGGGCCCTGGCCTGGACCGGGGGCCCGGACAGGGGCGCAGGCCCGGGCTCGAACCTGGCCCGGCTCCGGGTGCGGCCCCGGTGCGGCACTGGCCCGGCGCGAGTGCGGCCCCGGCTGCGCGTGGGCACGGGCCGGTGAGCCATGGAGCCTCACAGGGCCATGGCTCCATGGGGCGAGGCGGTGGGCGGTGGGCGGTGGTGGTGGCGGGTGGGGTGGGGGGAGGGGGAGGGGGAAGGGGCCCCAGGCAGTCACGTAGGAGTACCTCTACAGAGCTTCCGCCGCCGCTCCCGGCACCGCCGGAGCGGCGGCGGGGAGGCGGCCGGGGAAGCTCCGGAACGGTGATGTCCGATTTCCGCCAGTCGGCTCACACCTGGTGCCGCAGACTGGACAGCGTGATCGACGACGACATCCGGTACCGAGCCGTGGACAGCCGAGACGCCCGCTTCGACGGGGTCTTCTTCACGGCGGTCACCTCCACCGGCATCTACTGCCGTCCGAGCTGCCCCGCGGTGACACCCAAGCGCGTCAACTGCGTCTTCTACCCCAGCGCCGCTGCCGCCCAGGGGGCCGGTTTCCGCGCCTGCCGCCGCTGCCGCCCCGACTCCGTGCCCGGCTCGCCCGAGTGGAACCACCGTGCTGACCTGGTCGGCCGGGCGATGCGCCTGATCGGCGACGGCGTGGTGGACCGGGAGGGCGTCGCCGGCCTGGCCGTGCGCCTCGGCTACAGTTCCCGGCAACTGCAACGCCAGCTGACCGCCGAACTCGGCGCCGGCCCGATCGCGCTGGCCCGCGCCCGCCGCGCCCAGACCGCCCGCCTGCTCCTCCAGACCACCGAACTGCCCGTCACCGAGATCGCGTTCGCGGCCGGCTTCGCCTCCGTCCGTCAGTTCAACGACACCGTGCGCGAGGTCTACGACCGCACCCCCAGCGGCCTGCGCGCCGAGGTCGCCGCCGGCCGCCGCACCGCGACCCCGGCCGGTGGCCTCACCCTGCGCCTCGCCTACCGCGGCGCCCTCGACAGCGACCACCTGATCGACTTCCTCGCCCTGCGCGCCGTCCCCGGCGTGGAGGAGGTCGTCCCCGGCGCGCGCCCCGGCGTGCGCACCTACCGGCGCACCCTCGCGCTCCCGTACGGCCATGGCATCGCCGAGGTCGACGGCCTGGCGCCGGACCAGCCGCCCACCCGCGGCTGGCTGGACTGCCGGCTGCTGCTCGCCGACCTGCGCGACCTGCCGACCGCCGTCCAGCGCCTGCGCATCCTCTTCGACCTGGACGCGGACCCGGTCGCGGTCGACGACCAGCTCGGCGCCGACCCGCTGCTCGGTCCGCTGGTCCGCGAGCGCCCCGGCCTGCGCTCGCCCGGCCACGTGGACCCGCACGAGCTCGCCGTCCGCGCCGTGCTCGGCCAGCAGATCAGCGTCGGCGCCGCCCGTACGCTGGCGGGGCGGCTGGCCGAGAAGTACGGCACCACGCTGCCCGAGCCCAGCGGCGGCCTGCGCCTGCTCTTCCCGACCGCGGCGGCCCTGGCCACCGCCGATCCGGAGGACTTCGCGATGCCCGCCGCCCGCCGCCGCGCGCTCACCGGCCTGTGTGCCGCGCTGGCCGAGGGCGTGGTCCGCCTCGACGGAGGGGTCGACCGGGAGGAGGCCGCAGCCCGGCTGCTGGACCTGCCCGGTATCGGCCCGTGGACGGTCGGCTACCTGCGGATGCGGGCGCTGGCCGACCCCGATGTCTTCCTCCCGAGCGACGTGGGTGTCAAGCACGGCCTGCTCCGCCTCGGCGCCCCCGGTGATCCGAAGTCCGCGGCCCGTGCCGCCGAGGCCTGGGCGCCGTGGCGCTCCTACGCCGTCCACCGGCTGTGGGCCGGCTCCGTGAGCGCCGCCCCCGCGAGCCCCGTCAGCGGCGCCCAGGTCGGCTCCGCCGCCGGCACCGCCGGTACCAGCACTGAAACGGAGAACGACCGAGCATGAGCACCATCGTCTACACCACCATGGAGAGCCCCTTCGGGCGGCTGCTGCTCAGCGGGGTGCTGCCCGAGGACGGCGGACCGGCCGCGCTTGCCACCGTCACCGCGCCCGGCCAGAAGTACGCGCTGGCCGAGCCCGCCGACGGCTGGGTCCCCGACCCGGAGGCGCTCGCCGAGCCGGTGGCGCAGCTGACCGACTACTTCGCCGGCCGGCGCACCTGCTTCGACCTCCCGCTCGCGCCCGGGGGCACCGAGTTCCGCCGCAGGGTCTGGGCCGCGCTGGACGAGATCCCGTACGGCAAGACCGTCACCTACGGCGAACTCGCGGAACTGGCCGGGCAGGAGCCGCGCATGGTCCGCGCGGTCGGCGGCGCGGTGGGCGCCAACCCGCTGCTGATCGTGCGGCCCTGCCACCGGGTGCTGGGTGCCAGTGGCGCGCTCACCGGCTTCGCGGCCGGGGTGGACCGCAAGCGCTGGCTGCTGGATCTGGAGAGCGGCACTCTGTTCTGACCGTTCCCGGCGGACGTTTGCCCCGGGCGGGCGTTCTGGCCGATCGAGCGCTCGACCTCACCCGGCACTCGAACCCGCCGGGCGCTCAACCCCGCCGGGTGCTCAACCCCGCCGGCCACTCAACCCCGCCGGCCACTCAACCCCGAAGGTCCACCCGCCAGTTGTTGCTGCGCACGAACCGCCCGGGCGGGAACTCGAAGTCCGTCTCGCCGAGCAGCGTGAACCCGGCCTTCGCGCAGACCGCGTTGGAGGCGGGGTTGTCCACCGAGGGGAAGGCGTGCAGGTACCGGTGGGCGGCCTCGCGGCGGGCGGCCGCGACGGCGGCCCGGGTGGCGGCGACCGCGATGCCCCGGCCCTGGAAGCCGGGCAGCACGTTCCACCCCATCTCGTGGACGGTCCGCCCCTCCCAGGTCCGGGTGCCGTAGCCGACGGTGCCGACCGACTCCTCCTCGGGCAGCAGCACGATCCGGTACATGCAGCCGAGCCCGGACGGGACGAAGTCCAGGTAGCGCCGGTGCCGTACGAGCAGCTGCTCCGCGCTCTCCGGTCCGCCGACGTGCTTCTTCATCTCCGGGGTGTTGACCCGGCGCAGCAGCGCGAGGTCGTCGTCCGTCCAGGGCTCGATCCGTACGTCCGCGGTGGTCGTCATACCGGGGGACGGTAGCGCCGGGCGCACCCCGGTCACCAGCGGGTTTTCACTCCGCCGCCGGCCCCTCCGCGTCACCCCGCGGGACCTCGTCCCCGGCACCCGGCGGGACCTCGCCCCCGGCGCCCGGCTGGGCCAGGGCGCGGGCGAGCTGCTCCAGCGCGGGCAGGGCGCCGATGACCGCCGAGCGGTCGTCCGGGGCGAGGGTGCCGAGTGCGGCGGCGATCCGGCGCTCATGGGCGTGCTGCCAGTCGTCCAACTGCCGCCGCCCCGCCGGGGTGAGGGCGATCCGGGCGGTGCGGCGGTCGCCGGGGTCTGCCTGGCGGTCCACGAAGCCGGCTTCGAGCAGCTTCCCGACCAGCCCGCTGACGGTGTTGGGAGCGAGCCGCTGCCGCGCGGCCAGCTCGCCGACCCGCAGCGGTGCGGCGGCCAGCGTCTGGAGGAGCTCGACCTGTGCCATCGGCAGGGACTCCCACGGATAGTCGGTGCGGATGCTGCTGCGCAGCGCGCGGCGCAGCCGGGTGACGGTGTCGGTCAGCCGCCGGGCCTGCTCGACCGCCGGGTCGGGGCTTCCGGTGGCGGGGTCGGGAACGTGTGGTGACGACGGCATGGCGGACAGCGTATCTCCTGGTACGGGGTGGTCCGGCGGCCGGTTCGGGCCCCGCCCCGCGCTGTGTTGCGGCGCTGTTGCGCGGGCTCGGGTAGGGCGCGCCTGGCTCCGTCCCCGGCGGCCGTCCGGCGCTGTTCGCAGCGTGCGACGGACCATGTCGCAGTACGATCTGCTCGTAGAACGAACATATCTGTATCCGATATATTTGTGGCATGAATGCCACCGCCCTTGCCTCGCGGCTGCTCACCGAACGGCCCAGGCCCCGCGGCATCGCCGGCTGGCCCCACGCCCACTGGCTGGCCGTCGCCACGGTCTGCCTCGGCGCCTTCCTCGGTCAGCTCGACGCCAGCGTCATCGCCCTGGTCTTCCCCGCCCTCGGCCGGCACTTCGACGCGAGCTTCGCGGCCGTCGAGTGGGTCGCGCTCGCCTACCTGCTGGTCCTGGTCGCCCTGCTGGCGCCGGTCGGCTGGCTGTCCGACCTGGTCGGTCGCAAGACCATGTACATCGGCGGCTTCGCGCTCTTCGGCCTCTCCTCGCTCGGCGCGGGATTCGCTGGCGGCCTCTGGGAGCTGGTCGGCTTCCGCGCCGTCCAGGCGGTCGGCGCCGCGATGATGCAGGCCAACAGCGTCGCCCTGGTCGCGCGCGGCGTCCCGGAGTGCGCGATGCGGCGCGCGCTCGGCATCCAGGCCTCCGCCCAGGGGCTCGGCCTGGCGCTCGGGCCGAGCCTCGGCGGGCTGCTGGTGGAGCACGCCTCGTGGCGCTGGGTGTTCTGGGTCAACGTGCCGATCGCGGTGTTCGGCATCCTGGCCGGCTGGTTCCTGCTGCCCCGCACCCGGACGGCGACCGGTCCGGCCGTCGTCCCGGCGCTCGTTCCGGCGCCCCGCAGGCGTGCCCCGGCCCCGGTCCCGGCGCTCCGGGGGCGCGCCACGGTCCGTCGGGACGACGCCCGCTTCGACCTGCCCGGCATGCTGCTGCTCACCGGCGCGACCACCGCGCTGCTGCTCGCCCTGTCCACCGCCTCCGGCCTGCCGCTGCCCGGCTGGGCGGTCGCCGCCCTGCTGCTCGCCTCCGCCGCCCTGGCCCTCGCGCTGGTGCGCCAGGAACGGCGGGCCGCCCGGCCGATCCTGGCCCCCGGGCTGGTCAACACCCCGGGCGTGCGCTCGGGCCTGCTGGTCGCCCTGATCGGCTACCTGCTGCTGTTCTGTCCGCTGGTGCTGGGCCCGGTACTGCTCACCGGCGCGGGCCTGTCGACGGCCCGCGCCGGTCTGGTGATCACCCTGCTGCCCGCCGCGTTCGCCTTCGCCGCGACGGTCGGCGGCGGACTGCTGCCCCGGGGCTGGTCGGACGTGACCAGGTGCCGCTCCGGCGCGCTGACCGCGGCCGCCGGACTGCTGCTGTTCGCCCTGCTGCCGGCCTCGGACGCGGCGGCGGCCCCGCTGCTGGTCGCCGGCTACGGTCTGGGCCTGCTGCTGCCCGCCAACAACGCGCTGGTGATGCGCGCGATACCGGCGGAGTGCTCGGCGGTCGGCGGCGGCATGGTGAACATGGCGCGCAGCCTCGGTACGGCGCTCGGCATGGCGCTGTCCGTCCTCGGTGTCCACCTGGCGGGCGCCGCGTCCGGTGGGCGGACGGTGCTGCTCGTCCTCGCCGCCGTCGCGGCGACGGCCGCGCTGCTCACCCGGCCCGTCCGGGGCCGGGGCGCCGGGGCCGGACGTGAGTCCTGACCGGGGCTGTGGCCCGTCCGAGGCCGAGGCCTGACCGAGCGTGAAGCCTGACCGGTCCGCAGCAGCCGGTCCGCGGAAGCCGGGGAGGATTCACCCCCACTCCGACCGCTCGGCCAGCCGGCGGTACCACCAGAACCCGGTCCGCCACCGGCGCCGGTGCGCGAACGGGTCCGGCAGGGTGCGGCGCGAGAACTCCTCGTCCAGCGACCCCACCAGCCGGCCGAGTTCGGCCCGGGCCCGTGGCGGCAGCCCCTCCAGGACCTCCGCCAGCACGTCGCGCGCGTGCCTGACGTCGTCGAAGGAGCACCCGGAGCAGGAGCAGTGCGACTCCCGCGGGTACAGCGGGCGCCTGCCCAGTGGCCGCAGGAACGCCCGGTAGCGCCGCAACGCCCTGTCGGTGGCGCCCGGGTGGAGGAAGGCGTGGCGGGGAGGGGCGCGGCGAGGGGAGGGACTCCCGCTCAGGTGCTCGACCCGGTGCACGGCCAGGCTCGCCCCGGCGGAGAGCCCGTGGATCCGCGGCGGCGGGGCGGGCCCCCAGAGGCGGGGGAGTGGTCGTTCGGCGCGCAGGGCGCGCGGCCGTCTACGCGGCATCGGCCCTTCGGAGCGTGGTCACGGGAGCCACGCTGCCAGAAGCGGCCACCCGGCCGCACCCGGATATCGGTCCGAGAACCGGCCCGCCCGGGTCCCCGGCTCCCTGGGCCCCGGCCCCTCAGGCCCCCGCAGGGGCGTTCAGAGCGTCCTGGGCCCGGTTCAGGCCGCGCCGCACCAGCGTCTCCAGGGCGTCCGCACAGCGGTCCAACTCGGCCGGTAGGGCGCCCAGTTCATCGTCGGAGAACTTCTTCAGCACGAAGTCCCCGACGCTCTGGCCCTTCGGCGGCCGACCGATGCCGAACCGCAGCCGGGCGAAGTCCCGGGTGCCGAGCACCTCGCCCACCGAGCGCACCCCGTTGTGGCCGCCGGGCCCGCCGCCGCGCTTGAGCCGGGCGGAGCCGAACGGGAAGTCCAGGTCGTCCTGCACCACCACCAGCCGCTCGACCGGGACGTCGTGACGGCGCAGCAGTCCGGCGACCGGCCGCCCGGACAGGTTGATGGACCACAGTGGCTTGGCCAGCAGCACCCGGTGGCCGCCGACGCCGATCTCGGCCACCAGGGTGGCGAGGCCGCGCCGGCGGAACCGGGCGCCGTGCCGTTCGGCCAGCCGGTCCACGGCCAGGAAGCCCGCGTTGTGCCGGGTCAGCCGGAACCAGGGGCCGGGGTTGCCCAGTCCGGCGATCAGCCAGGGGGCGTCGGTGGTCATGCGGGGGTTCTCCAGGAGAGGTCACGAGAAGTCGGGACAGGAACGCGGACGGCCGGGGCGCGGCCGGGACGGTACGGGACCGTCCCCGCCGGCGCCCCGGCCGTCCGGGGGAGCGTGCGGGCCGTGCGGAGGAGCGCTCAGGAGGCGGGCACGCCGGGGGCGGCGCCGCGCTCCTTGAGCATGTCGGTCATCAGCTCCAGTTCGGAGGTCTGGGCGACCACCATCGACTGCGCGAGCCGCTTCTCCGCGTCGTTCTTGGCCAGGTCGACGTAGCCCTGAGCCATCTCGACGCCGCCCTTGTGGTGCTCGATCATCAGCTGGAGGTAGTACACCTCGGCGTCCCGCCCGCTGAGCGTGCGCAGCTTCGCGATCTGGGTGTTGGTGGCCATGCCGGGCATCAGCGAACCGTCGTGGGCCTGGTACTCGTGGCCCATCTTCATCCACGCCATCGGCGCGGCGGTCACGTGCTGGGACAGCCCCCACTGGTCCAGCCAGCCCATCATCATCCCGCGCTGGTTGGCCTGGGTGTTGATGATGTCGAAGGCCAGGGTGCGGGTCGGCTCGTCGGAGGTGCGGTCCCGGACGACGAACGACAGGTCCACCGCCTGCTGGTGGTGGGTCGCCATGTCGCGGGCGAACCCGGCCTCGGGCGAGTCGTCCGCCGGGACGGACAGCGTGGAGGAGCCGGACGCCGAGGTCCCGCTCGCGACCAGGGCCGGCACCCCGAGCGCCAGCGCGACGGCGGCGGCCAGGGCGGCCGGCCACCACACGCGCCGGCGGTGGGCGGCGCCGCCCGTCTCGGCGGAGTCCGCCGCCTCCGGGGAGGCAGCTTCCGGGCGGTGCGCGTCGGCGCCGCTCACATCTGCCCCATGGTGCAGGAGGCGCCCGGCTCCTGGGTCTGCTTGCCCTGGACGTACTTGGTGAAGAACTCCTCCACCCGCGGGTCGGTGGCGCTGTCCACGATCAGCTGGGTGCTCCAGGCGTTCAGGGTGATGGTGCCCTGCTCGTCCGGGTACGGGCTCATCATCGAGTACGGGGTCTTCTTGACCTTGTCGGAGAGGATCTTGATGTCGTCCGGCGTGGCCTTGCCGTTGTACGTCACCCAGACCGCGCCGTGCTCCAGCGAGTGGACGGCGCGCTCGTTCTCCAGCGGCTGGTCGTAGACGTGCGCCATGCAGTCCGCCCAGATCGCGTTGTGGTCGCCGCCGACCGGCGGGGTCATCGGGTAGGTGACCTTGTCCTTGACGTGGGTCCGGCTCAGTTCGCCGAAGGTCTTCACGCCCGGGATGTCCGCGTTGGCGGCGGCCTCCTTGTCCTTCTTCTTCTGGTTCTGGTCCATGACGATCCAGGTGCCGGTGGCGATCGCGCCGATCACCAGCACACCGGCCGCCACGGAGGCGACGATCTTGTTGCGGCGGTCGCGGCGCTGCTCGGCGGCGCGCAGCTCGGCGATCCGGGCGCGGCGGTCGCCGGACTGCTGCTTGCCGCCGGGCTTGTTGGACTGCTTGGAAGCGGAACCCATGATGGTCGTCCTTGTCCCCGCCGCACCGGTCGGTGACGGCGGTCAGCTGGAGTGAGCGGAAGGGCGGAACCGTCGGCGGGCGTGCCGACGGCGGGCCCCGCTCAGGACCGGTGGACTTGGAGTTCGTGCAGGTCGGGTACCGGGTGCGAGCCGTCCAGCAGGCCGGCGGGCACCACCCGGTGCGGCGCCTCGGGCGCGGCCGGGGTGAGCGGTGACACGGCGGGCTGCGGCTGCGGCGGCGGGTTGGGCAGCTGGGCGTCCTGCGGGCAGTACGGGTGGCTGGAGCAGCCGTTGTTGCGCGGCGGCTGGCCGTCGGCGGTGCAGAGGATCCAGTGCCCCTGCTCCTCGGCCGTCCGGTGGTGCTCCGAGGGCCCAGCGGACTTGGTGATCTTCGCGGCGCGGCCGGGGCGGGAGGTCTGCCCGGTGGCGACCTGGACGCTGACCACGCTGACGACGGTGACGGCGCTCACCGCGGCCTGGGGCGGTGCGGGACGGCCGCCGTCCGCCGCCTTGGCCGGGCCCGCGCACGGCAGCAGCGTCAGCAGGGTGACGAGCAGCAGCACCAACAGCCTGGCTGCCGGGCGGCCCGCGGACGCGGCCCTCCCCGGTCGGGGCGAGCTGGGGGCCGACGCGGTCATGCGCACATTTAATCAGCCGAACGAGTGATGCGATGCCCCCCAACGGCCCCCATTTTCGGCGGCCCGCACACCCGGATGGCCAGGAAACGCCCTGCTCCGGACACATCCGGCAAGCACGGACGGAACGGAAGCGGACGAACGGGTGACGCACCCGCGGCGGGGTCGGTGAAGCGGCGGTGAGGGTGGTGGCCGGGATGTTCCGGTGGGTGACCGGTTGTCGCCGAAACCCGGACAGGGTCGTCGCAGGTGGAGAACAATGTCGTCCAGCCCGGCCCGCCCGGGGGCGGCGCGACCACGGAACGACCAGGAGCCGCCAGATGAGCAAGCAGGGTGCACCCGCACAGCCGCACCGGCCGGACGACGGCTGGTGGGACGCCGTCTACGACGGTCCGGCGGGCACCCTCCCGGACACTCCGCTCGCCGACGCGGGGGGCGGCAGCGTGGACGACTGGTTCGACACGGCGGTCGGGCTCATCGGGCAGCAGCGGTCGGCGGAGCCGGAGCTGGAGCCGGAGCTGGAGCCGGAGGTACCGGCGCAGGCGGGCGCGGACGCGGAGGAGGCTGCCGGGGAGCCGGACGGCTCGCGGGCCCAGGACGGCCGGGACAGCATCGACGACTGGTTCGACACCGCGGTCGGCGTGATCGGCGGAGCGGCGGGGATCGGACGGCAGCGGACCTCCCCGGAGACCCACCAGTTCCCGGCCCCCGCCTTCGCCGACGACGCACCGACGGCGCCGCCGCGACCGGCGGCGGAGCCGGAGGTCAGGCCGGAGCGGACGGCTGAACCGGCACCGGAGCCGGAGGCCGTACCGGTTTCGCTGGAGAAGACCGAACCGGCGCCTGAGCCGGAACCGGTGCGTGAGCCGGAACCAGAACCCGAGCCGGAGCCTGAGACCGAACCCGAAGCTCCCGCTGCCGAGGAGCCCGAGGCCGCGGAGAGGCCGGGAGAACCCGCCGAACCCTCGGAACCCGCGGAACCCTTGGAACCCGCGGAACTCGACGCCCCCGCTCCCGCCGTCGCCGTCGCCGGAACCCCCGAGCCCGAGCCCGTCCACACCCCGGAACCCGACCCCGAGCCCTCGCCCCCCACCGCGGCCGTCCCGGACCCCCGGCTCACCATCCGCGCCCCGCTCGCCGACGGCGGCGCGGCCGTCCCGCACGTCGGCGAACGCCCTCCGACGTACGGCCCCGAACCGACGGCCGTACCCGAGGCGGACCCGGGGGCCTTGCGCGCGCTCGTCCCCGACACCGTGCTGGAGGGCGCGCAGTACGGGGGGTCCGTGCTGCGCGCCGCCTCCGTCCGGGGCGACTCCGCCCGCTACCGGGGCGAGCCGCGCCGTGACGCCCTGCTGGTCACCCGGTTCGGCGAGGGCGCCGACGGCCTGTTGCTCGCCGTCCTCGGCGGTCTGGACCGTACCGGCGCCGAGGACGAGACGGTCTCCCCGGCGGCGGTCGCGGCGGCCACGGGGGAGGCCTGTCGCCAGCTCGCCGCCGCGATCGGGCGCAGCCGGGCAGGACTGGCCGCCGACCTGCGCGACGGAGCCCGCGACCGGCTCCGCTACGGCCTCCAGCGCCTGGCCACCAGCGCGGCCGCCCCGCTGCGCGCCCTGGCGCCCCGGGAGGAGGGGGACGACGCCCCGTCCCCGGCCTCGCTGCACTGCCTGCTGATGTCGCTGGACCCGGAGGCCGGCTACCGCGCGGCCTTCGGCGTCGGCCCGGGCGGGCTCTACCTGCTGCGCTCCGGCCACTGGATCGACGCCTACGCGGCCCGCCTGCTGCACCACCCGGACGGCCAGCCGCCGGTACCCGACGCCCCGGCCCCCGGCCCGCGCCCGTTCCGCTTCCGGCTGGTGCCGGCGACCCCGGGCGACATACTCCTCCTCTGCACCCCGGGCCTGGCCCGCCCCGTCGCCGACGAGCCGGCCGTCGCCCACTTCCTCTCCACCCACTGGGCCCACCCCCACCCCCCGGGCACCGTCGACTTCCTCCGCCAGGTCCAGGTCCGCGCCAAGGGCTACGCCGACGACCGCACCGCCGCCGCCATCTGGACCGAGTGATCCTGCCCGGCCTGCCGCGCGAGAAGTCGGCCGGGCCGACTTCTCGCGCAGGCGCGATTGTGCGTGGGTGGCGGTTCGCGGGGGCTGGTCGGGGCGCGCTGCTGCGTGGAAAGTCGGTCTGGCCGACTTCTGGTGCGCGTGGGAGAGTCCGGCCCTGTGGCCTGCCGCCTGGTCGGCTTGGTGCTTTGCACCGCCTCGCAGTGTCCCGCTCCGTCTGCCAGGTGGGAAGTCGGCCCGGTCGACTTCTGGCGCAGGTGGGTTCGTGTGTGGGCGTCGGTTCCCGGGGCTGGTTGGGGCGTGCCCTACGCAGGAAGTCGGGCCGGCCGACTTCTCGTGCGCGGGTCTGGTCTCCATGCCACCGCCTCGCGTCTGCCGCGTGGGAAGTCGGCCGGGCCGACTTTTGGTGCAGGTGGGTTCGTGTGTGGGGGCGGTTCGCGGGGGCTGGTCGGGGTGTGCTGCTGCGCAGGAAGTCGGGCCGGCCGACTTCTCGTGCGCGGGATGGCTCAGGTGCGCAGGAGGATGGTCGTGACGGCGGTGGCCTGGGTGAGGGCGGCGGGGCGGTGGGCGTCGGGGAGGCCGATGGCGATGGGGACGGAGAGGCCGTCGAGCAGGGCGCGGATCTGCACCGCGCGGTCGGCGGCGGGGCCCGGGGTGAAGTGGCCCCCGGCGGTGCCCTCCTCGATGAGGGCGACCAGGTCGGCCTGCCAGGGTGCCTCGATCTCCTGCTGGCCCCGGCGGATCTCGGCGCTCGCGGGGGAGCGGCCCCACACCTCGACCCAGAGGATCCAGCGCGGGTCCCCCGCCCCGTCCGGCAGGTAGAGGCGCAGGTAGGAGTCGAGCCGCTGCCAGGGGTCGAGGGCGCGGTCGGCGAGGGCCTCGCGGCGGCGGGTGCCGAGCTGCTCCTCGCTCCAGCGGAGGGTCTCCAGCAGCAACTGGTCCTTGCTGCCGAAGTAGTAGAGCAGGTGCCCGGCGCTCATCTGGAGCTGCTTGCCGAGCCCGGCCATGGTGAGCTTGGCGAGCCCGTGTTCGGCGATCGCGGCCCGGGCGGTGGCGAAGACCTCCTCGCGGGGGCGCGCGGGCCGGCGCGGGCGGGGGTCGGCCATCTGCGGTTCTCCTCGGTGGGGCGGCGCTCGGAAGGCTACCCGGGCGGGCGCGCGGGGCGCCCGCCCGGGTGGGGCCGGTTGCCGGCGGTCAGAGCGCCTTGGGCTGCTGCTGGGTGATGCAGTGGATGCCGCCCCCGTTGGCGAAGATCTCGCGGGCGTCGACGAGTTCGACGGTGCGGCCCGGGTAGGCCTTGGCGAGGATGTCGGCGGCCTCCTGGTCGCGCGGGTCGTCGAAGGCGCAGAGGACGACCGCGCCGTTGGCCACGTAGTGGTTGATGTAGGAGTAGTCGACCGGCTCGCCGTCCTCGTCCGACAGGACGGTGGGGGCGGGCAGTTCGATGACCTCCAGCGGCCGGCCCTGGGCGTCGGTCGAGGCGCGCAGGACGGCGACGAGGTCGCGGCAGACCTCGTGGTCCGGGTGCGCCGGGTCGGGCTGGACGTGGGCGACCACGACGCCGGGGCG
The DNA here is from genome assembly GCF_055575155.1 of Kitasatospora sp. NPDC034533. Classification (NCBI taxonomy): domain Bacteria; kingdom Bacillati; phylum Actinomycetota; class Actinomycetes; order Kitasatosporales; family Streptomycetaceae; genus Kitasatospora; species Kitasatospora sp. NPDC034533. Next base: position 90,670 of record NZ_JBVITE010000021.1, on the reverse strand, counting down.
GACGAAGGCGGCGACGATGTCGATGTGCCCGCGGGTGCCGAACTCGTCGTAGTCGCGGGTGAGTCCGCGCGGCAGCCAGATCGCCTTGGTGGTGCCGAGGAAGGCGTGCAGCTCGGCCTCGACCTGCTCCTTGGACCAGTCGGCGTTGCGGCCCTCGCCGAGCTGGACGGTCTCGGTGACCAGCACCGTGCCCTCGCCGTCGACGTGGATGCCGCCGCCCTCGTTGATCAGCCGGGAGGCGAAGCGCTGGACCTCCGTCAGTTCGGCGATGTGCTCCGCGATGTGCTGGTCCTTGTCCCAGCGGGCCCAGGACTGCGCGCCCCAGCCGTTGAAGATCCAGTCGGCGGCGGCCAGCGAGCCCTTGCCGTCGATCAGGAAGGACGGGCCGATGTCGCGCATCCACGCGTCGTTCAGCGGCCGCTCGACGATCTCGACCTTCTCGGAGACGTAGCGGCGGGCGTCGGCCGTCTCACCGGTGTTGACGATCAGCGTCACCGGCTCGTACCGGACGATGGTGTCGGCGACGGCGGCCCAGGCCCGGCGGGCGGCGTCCAGCTGCTCGGGGCCGTCGAAGGTGGGGTTGGGGGTGGGGAAGGCCATCCAGGTGCGGTCGTGCGGGTGCCACTCGGCGGGCATCCGGTAGCCCAGGGAGGCGGGGGTGGCGGCGGTGCCCGGGGAGGCGGGGCTGGCGGTGGTCATGGTGGAGTCCTATGCGGGTCAGAGGAAGTAGAGGCGGCTGAGCGAGACGCTGTCGGCCGGTTCGGAGCGCAGCGGCGAGCCGTCCAGGGAGACCAGTCCGGTCTCGGTGACCTCGACGTGGCCGACGCGGGCGTTGCGCACCATGTCGCGCGGCCCGATCCCCCGGGTGCCCCGCACGCCGACCCGGCGGCGGCGGGTGGGCAGTCCGTCGGCGGGCCGGTCGAGGTAGGCGCCGTCGGCGGCGGCCTGGGCGACGAAGGCCACCGAGATGTCGGCGGCGGTCGCGCCGTGGGCGCCGAACTGCGGCCCCAGCACGAGGGGTTCGCAGCGGTCGGTGGAGGCGTTCGGGTCGCCGACCACGCCGTACGCGGGGAACCCGGACTTGAGGACCAGCTGCGGCTTGGCCCCGAAGTGGTCCGGGCGCCACAGCACGATGTCGGCGAGCTTGCCGACCTCGATCGAGCCGACCTCGTGCGCGAGGCCGTGCGCGATGGCCGGGTTGATGGTGAGCTTGGCGATGTAGCGCAGCACCCGCTCGTTGTCGTCGCCGCTCTCGGTGGTGCCGAAGCCCCCGTCGAGCGGGCCGAGTTCGGCCTTCATCTTCCCGGCCATGGCGAAGGTGCGGCGCACCGTCTCGCCGGCCCGGCCCATGCCCTGGGCGTCGGAGGAGGTGATGCCGATGACCCCGAGGTCGTGCAGCACGTCCTCGGCGCCCATCGTGCCGGCCCGGATGCGGTCGCGGGCCATGGCGGCGTCGCCGGGCAGGTCGGTCTTGAGGTCGTGCGCGGAGACGATCATGTCGAAGTGCTCGCCGAGCGCGTCCCGGCCGAACGGCAGCGTCGGGTTGGTCGAGGACCCGATGACGTTGGGCACGCCCGCCATCTTCAGGACGTTCGGGACGTGCCCGCCGCCGCAGCCCTCGATGTGGAAGGCGTGGATGGTCCGGCCTTCGAGGACCTTCAGGGTGTCCTCGACCGACAGGCACTCGTTCAGGCCGTCGGTGTGCAGGGCGACCTGGACGTCGTACTCCTCGGCGACCCGCAGCGCGGTGTCCAGCGCGCGGGTGTGCGCGCCCATGTCCTCGTGCACCTTGAAGCCGGACGCGCCGCCCTCGGCCAGTGCCTCGATCAGCGGGGCCTCGTCGGAGGACGAACCGCGGCCCAGGAAGCCGATGTTGACGGGCCAGGCGTCGAAGGCGTTGAAGGCGTGGCGCAGCGCCCAGGGCGAGTTCACGCCGACGCCCCAGACCGGGCCGAACTCCTGGCCGATGATCGTGGTGACGCCAGAGGCCAGCGAGGCCTCCATGATCCGGGGCGAGAGCAGGTGGACGTGGGTGTCGATGGCGCCGGCGGTGGCGATCAGGCCCTCGCCGGAGACGATCGTGGTGCCGGTGCCGACGACCACGTCCACGCCGTCCAGGGTGTCCGGGTTGCCGGCCCGCCCGATCGAGGCGATCCGGCCGCCGATCAGGCCGATCGAGGTCTTGCGGATGCCCAGGACCGCGTCGATCACCAGCACGTTGCTGATCACCACGTCGCAGGTGTCCCGGACGGCGGCGGGCTTGAGGTGCAGACCGTCGCGGGCGGTCTTGCCGAAGCCGGCCAGGAACTCGTCGCCGGGCGCCTGGGAGTCGGACTCCACGCGGACGATCAGTCCGCTGTCGCCGAGCCGGACGCGGTCCCCGGCGCGCGGGCCGTGCACGGAGATGTAGTCGTGCGGGGTGATGGCGCTCACGAGGGCACCTCCGAGTCGTCGAAGCGGGTCAGGTAGCCGGTCGCGCGGGCCTTCGCGAGGGCGGCCTCCTTCGCACCGGGCGCGTCCAGGGGGCCGTCCACGAGCCCCGCGAAGCCGATCGCGACCCGCTCGCCGCCGATCGGCACCAGGCCGACCTCGACGGTGGTGCCCGGGTCGAAGCGCACCGAGGAGCCGGCCGGGACGGCCAGGTGGGTGCCGTAGGCGGCGGCCCGGTCGAAGGCCAGGCGCGGGTTGGCCTCGAAGAAGTGGAAGTGCGAGGTGACCGAGATCGGTACGCCGGAGGTGTTGTGGACGGGGATCAGCAGCGTCTCCTCGACCGGGTCGTACCCGGCGCCGTCGCCGATCAGCGCGCCGCCGGGGGCCTCGTCACCGAGCGAGCCGGCGCCCTTGAACGGGTCGTTGACGACGGCGAGGCGGGTGCCGTCGTCGAAGACGGCCTCGACCTGGACGACGGTGACCACGTCGGGCACGCCCGGCAGCACGTCGTCGGCGGTCAGCACGGAGCGGCCGGCCTCGATGGCCTCGGCCAGGCGCCGGCCGTCGCGGGCGGCCTCGCAGACGGTGTCCGCGATCAGGGCGGTGGCCTCGGGGATGTTGAGGCGCACGCCCCGGGCGCGGCGGGCGCGGGCCAGTTCGGCTGCTGTGAAGATCAGCAGCCGGTCCCGCTCGGTGGGGGTCAGTCGCACGGTTCCTCGCTCGCGGTCGCCGGGGGAGGGGGCCGGGGCCTCGCGGGCTACCCGGGTCGATGTTAGAACGGCGTTCAAACATCTCGGGCCATTGAACCCGCAGCGGGCCGCCCTGTCCAGCGTTGCCGCTGTGCGCGGGTTCGGCCCGCCGGGCGGGGGCGGGGGTGAGCGGGGGAGTGAGGGAGTGGGTGAGGAGGGGAGTTCCTGACCCCCGCCCCCGTCTCGGCCCTCGGCGCGCGGCGGGGCGGGCCAGGGGGCGCGCGGCCGGGCGCACGGTCCGTACGGGCGCCGGGTGTGCGCGGGATCGGGGGTCGGCGCCCCCGAACACGGCCTCTGCGCTTCGCAAACCTGTCCGGCGCGGGCAGTTGGATCACGCGGACCGCCCCGTGCCCCTTTCACCCCACGTGATCGGACGCACACTGTTGCAAACGCCGTCAACTGGGCATGAGGATGAGTGGTCAGAACCAGGGGGGCCACCCGACCGGCGGGGGATCCGGACGCGGGGGCCCGGATTTCAGGGCGGGGGCATGGGTTGATGGACGGTCAGTCGCGATTCCCGCGGCAGCGGACGAGTTCCGGCGACGCCTACCGGTCCGGGCCGGTCCAGGGGCCGGCCAGTACGGGCACCGCCCTGCCGGGCGCGCCGGCCGCGGGGTGTGCCCTGCACCGGCGCCTGCACCTCACGCTCGACCCGGCGGACGTGGTCGCGGTGGGCGCGGTCCGGCGGCGGCTGCGCTCGGCGCTGAGCCACTGGGGGGTGCCGGAGCTGTCCGACACGGCCGAGCTGCTCTCCTCCGAGCTGGTCACCAACGCGCTGCTGCACACCGGCAAGGGCGCGGTGTTCGACGCGGTGCTCGGCTCGGACCACCGGCTGCGCATCGAGGTGCAGGACGGCAGCAGCAGACTGCCCGGTCGCCGGCGCGGCCCGGAGGTCGAATACGCGACGTCGGGGCGCGGCCTGCTGCTGGTCGAGGCGCTCGCGGACTCCTGGGGCGTGCAGCTGCGCGGCGACGGCAAGGTCACCTGGTTCGAGCTCGCCACGCCCTGAGCCCGCGCCGTGAGCGCCGCGCCGTGAGTACGGCGCCGTGAGTGCCACGCCGGAGCCCTGCGCGGTGAGTGCCACGCCGTGAGCGCCACGCCCTGACGCGCGCCCTGAGCCCCGTTCGGCCCGCGCGTCCCGTTCCCGTGGGCTCCGTCCCCAGCCGGTTCCCGTCCCCGCCCGCCGGGCCCGGCCACCGGCCGCGCTCACCGCCGTTCGAAGGGCCGTACGATGGTTCGGCGCCGATTGATTCGCTGTCGAAGCAAGCCCTGAACAGAAGGCGGAACGGAAGATTTCCGGCCCGTTGGCATTGCCGCTCGGCCGAACATTGGCCAGGATGGTGGGAATGTGTGTCCACGTGCGGGAAGCAGCGGGGAGATCGGACCTCGACTGGTCACCGTCCGGCGCACCGTCCTATCCAGCACGACCCATCACACCGCCACGCGGCCCGGCCGGACGGTCGGCGCGGTCCGCCACGGCAGCGGCAGGAGCAGCATGCCCACTGATCCCGAGTCGTCGGGGCCGGCGCTTCCGCCCGGCGCGGCGCCCGCCGTCGAGCCGCGCACGGCGCAGCCGCGACCCCTGCGGCCTCGAACCGTGGAGCCCGGGACGGTGGAAGTGAGAGCCGTCGGGCCAGGGACCGTGGAAGTGAGAGCCGTCGGGCCCGGAGACACGGAGCCGGGAGCGGTGGAGCCGCGCGTGGCCGAACAGCCGGGCGCCGTGGAACGGCGCACCTCCGGCCAGCCCGTGGCCGGCCCCACCACCGCCGGGACCGGCCGGGCCCGCCCGCCCGCCCAGCCGTCGCGCCGCAGCGCCGCGGCCCGGCCGTCCCCCAGCCTCGCCGCCGCCCGGCTGGCACCGGTGCTCTCCGGCGGACTGCCGCCCGACACCGCGGACACCATGCCGGACTGGCTGGAGCCCGCGATGGCCGCCAACGGCATCGGCTCCTTCGACTGGGACATCCGCCGCGACGTCCTGGAGGGCGACCAGCGGGCCTGCGCCATCGTCGGACTGGACGCGCTGGAGCGCGGCCGCTTCGACCGCACCGCCGCCTCCTTCCTGGCCCTGCTGCACCCCGAGGACGCGCCCGTGGTGCGCCGCCGGGTCGAGCGGGCGGTGGCCGAGCTGGGCCAGTGCGGCGCCTACTACCGCACGGTCGGGGCGAACGGCATGCGCGCGGTGCGCTTCCGCGGCCGGGTGCTCGCCGACGCCTTCGGCCGGGCCTCCCGGATGGTCGGCTTCGTCTGGGACGCCACCGTCGAACTGCACAAGCGCGACCACGCGGATCGGATGGCCCTGCTGCGCGAGGAGCGCTCCCGGTTCATCAAGGAGGCGGCGCGCGCCCTCTCCGAGGCCGTCACCGTGCGTGACGTGGCCCGGGTGTTCACCGAGCTGCCGCTGCCCGGGCTGCCGCCGGACGGCCTGGTACTCGCCTCCTTCGAGGCCGGCCGCACCCAGATCCTCGGTGCCTCCGGCTACCGCTCCGAGACGCTGGCGGTCTGGGACCGCGCTGTGCTGCCGCCCGGCCACCCGGCCGCCGAGGCGCTGCGCCAGCGCGCGCCGGTCTTCGTCTCGAACCGCGAGGAGCTGCGCGACGGCTACCCCGAGGCGTGGGAGGCGACCAGCCGCGGCGGCCGGGCCTCCTGGGCGTACCTGCCGCTGGTGGCCAGCGGCCGGGCGATCGGCGTCTGCGTGGTCAGCTTCGACGACGAGCGCGAGCTGGACACGGACGAGCGCACCCTGCTGTCCACCCTGGGCGGGCTGGTCGCCCAGTCGCTGGCCCGGGCCCGGCTGCACGACGCCGAGCACGAGCTGGCGGCCGGACTCCAGCGGGTGATGCTGCCGCGCACCGTCCCGTCCGTCCCCGGCGTGACCACCGCCGTGCGCTACCTCGCGGCCGGCTCCGGCCTCCAGATCGGCGGCGACTGGTACGACGTGGTGCCGCTGCCCGGCGGGCACGTCGGCCTGGTGATCGGCGACGTCCAGGGCCACGACGTGCACGCCGCCGGGATCATGGGCCAGCTGCGGATCGCGCTGCGCGCCTACGCGGCCGAGGGCCACCCGCCCGCCGCCGTGATGGCCCGCGCCTCCCGCTTCCTCGCCGACCTGGACACCGACCACTTCGCGACCTGCACCTATGCCGAGGTCAACGTGGACTACGGCGTGGTCTACGCCGTCCGGGCCGGCCACCTCGACCCGGTGGTGCGCCGCGCGGACGGCACCGCCGCCGTGGTGCCGGTGGCCGGCGGGCTGCCGCTGGGCATCGACCCGGACCAGGAGTACCGGGTCACCCGGTTCAGCCTGGACCCGGGCGAGACGGTGCTGCTCTGTACCGACGGCCTGGTCGAGGCGCGCGGCATGGACCTGGACGAGGGCATCGCCCGGCTCACCCGGGCGCTGGCCCGTGAGCTGCCGGACGCCGCCCAGGCCGCCCGCGACCCGCTGGAGGAACTGGCCGACCGGATCGCCTCCCAGGCCGCCGACTCCAACGAGCGCGAGGACGACATAGCGTTGCTGCTCCTGCGCTGGGACGGCCCGGCCGGCGGCCTGGCCGCCCAGCAGCTGCGCCGCCGGATCGGCCAGGCCGACCTGGCGCGGGTCGCCGAGGTCCGGGCCGAGCTGCGCGACGCGCTGCGCCGCTGGGGCGTGGCCGAGTTCATCGACACCGCCGAGCTGCTCTCCTCCGAGCTGGTCACCAACGCCATCCGGCACACCGACCGGGACGCCATGTTCACCGCCCGGCTCTACCGGGAGCCGGACGCGGACGGTGGCCGGACCCGGCTGCGGGTCGAGGTGGAGGACGAGTCGGACCTCTGGCCGACCCGTCGGACACCGGGGGAGCAGGCCTCGTCCGGGCGCGGGCTGATGCTGGTGGAGGCGCTCGCGGACTCCTGGGGCGTGGAGCCGCGCGGTTCGGGCAAGCGGATGTGGTTCGAGCTCAGCGGCCCGGGGACGGCGGCGGCCTGACCGCCCCTCCGGTTCCGGCCCCGGGTCGTCGCGGTGGGAGAGCCCGGGGACTGCCCTGGGCTCGTCGTCCGTCGCGCCGGCGGAGGGGTGTGGGGGTCGGGGGGCGTGCGAGGCGCGGGCGGCCCGTTGCGTATGTCGGCTGGTTCCGCTACGTAGGCGGGGCATCGGCTCGCCCTGGGTGTGTCCGTCGCGATGGCGGAGGGGCGTACGTCAGGGGCGTGTGAGGGGCGGCCCGTTGCGCATGTCGGCCGGTTCCGCTACGTAGGCGGGGCGTCAGCTCGCCCTGGGTGTGTCCGTCGCGACGGCGGAGGGGCGTACGTCAGGGGCGTGTGAGGGGCGGCCCGTTGCGCATGTCAGCCGGTTCTGCCGCGTAGGCAAGGCAGCAGCTCACCGCCGGGCGCGGTCCGCTGCGACGGCGGAGGGGCGTACGTCAGCGTCGCGCGAGGCGCGGGCAGCCGTGGCACATGTCGGCCGGTTCCGCCGTGTAGACGAGGCAGCAGCTGGCCCGGCACCGGTCCGGGGCGGGAGGGCCGTCGCCCGGGGCCGCCGGGGGCGCGAAGCCGGCGCCGGGAGTGAAGGGGGCCGGGCCAGGCCCGCCGTCCGCGCCGGGCGCCAGCAGCGCGGACAGTTCGGCGCGCGCCCGCTCACGCTCCCGCTCCCCGAGCAGCCCGCCCGCGAACCAGAGCCCCTCCACCACGGCGTCGGTGGCCATCGCCCACAGCACCCGGGGCCCGCGCCGCGCCTCCGGGCCGAAGGCGGTCAGCACCGGGGCCAGGAAGGCGCCCAGCGCGGACCGCAGTTCGGCGGCCAGCGCCGGTTCGTCCGGTGCCGTCCGGGCCTGGCCGGAGCCGGCCTCCGGGTCCTCCGGCAGGCAGGCGAACTCCGCCGCGCGGACGGTGAGTTCGACCCGGTCGGGGTGCCGTCGCAGCGAGACGTCCCCGAGGCCGAGCAGCGGGACGCGGCGCTCCAGGAACCACGGCAGCGTGAACAGCAGCGAGACCGGCCAGACGAAGCGGTGCAGCCCGAACCCGGCCGCGACGTCCGGGCGCAGCGGCTTCCCGTAGCGGGCGAGGCCCCGGCGGGCGTCGTGGGCGATCAGCTCCCGCACCGCCTCGGGGCGGGTGGCGAGGTCGGCGGCGGGCAGCCAGCCTCCGGTGTCGCGGGGCGGGGCGCAGCGCACCGCCAGGACCGGGGTGAGCGCGCAGAGCCGGCGGTAGGAGGGGGCGCCCGGGGTGGCGGGTGCGGCGGGAGCGGGGACGGCGCTGCGCGTCCCGGGGGTGCGGGGGGCGTGCGGCGCGGGGCCGGGCCGGGTGCTGCTCGCGGTCATGGGCGGCCCCATCGGGTCGAGCGGGGCGCCCATGGTCTCCGCCCGGCGGTGCCCGGTGGCGGTGGCGCGCCGGACGCGGCCGGACCGGGGCATGGCGGTGCCCGGGGAACGGCAAGACTGACCTGGCCGGGGCACTGCTCGACCCGGCCAGGTTAGCCTCACCTTAGCCGATCGTTCCTCCGGTCTCGCTCGCGATGCGCCCCTCCGGGGGAGGCCCCGGCGCGCGGGCCGCGCCCAACTGGCGCGCGAGCCAGACCGGCACCCCGCCCAGGGCGGCCACCAGCCGGCTCGCCTCGGCGCGCAGCCGCGCGGCCTCGGCCGGCTCGGACACCTCGGCGAGCGCCGCGAGCGCCGGGGCCACCCCCACCGTGAAGCCGAGTTGCTCGCGCAGCCGCAGCGAGGCGTCGAAGCCCTCCCGGGCGTTGCCGCGGTCCCCACGGGAGAGCGCCAGCGCGGCCAGGTGGCGCCAGGTGTACGAGCGCAGCAGTTCGTCCCCCCGCTCGCCGGCGCCGTCGTGGGCCCGGCGGTAGGCGATCCAGGCGGCGCTGCGGTCGCGCAGCAGGTTCTCGGCGACCAGCCCGCGCCGGAAGTCCAGCAGCGGGCGGCCCGGGGCGTCCGGCGGCAGCAGGGCCGAGGTGCGGCCGAGCGCGGCCTGCGCCTCGTCCAGCCGGTCCCGGGGGCCGAGCACGCTCGCCACGTACGCGAGGAAGCCGCGGGCGCAGGCGGCGGCCGCGCGCTGCTCGGTTCCGGCGGCCAGCGCCTCCGCCAGGCGCAGCGCCTGCTCCGCCTGGGTCCAGTGGGCGGCGGTGAACAGGCACTGCTCGATGAGGAGTTCGGCCCGTCCGAGGGCGGCCGTCGGGTCGTGTTCGGCGGTCGGTCGCAGCAGGTCGGCGGCCTCCTGCCAGCACCCCCGGGACCGTAGCCGCCACACGGTGTCACCCGGCTCCTCCGGTGCCGCCCGCCCCCGCCCGTCCGGGCCGCTCGGGTCCCATCCGTGCTCCGACAACGCCACCTCCTTGTGTGCGCCATCCGGCAAGGGCACGGACCCACCCCTGGGGCCCCGCCGCCACGACCCGTGCACATCGCGACGGCGGGGCGAAAGGCCCGCGCTGTGGCGGCAATTCAACACGGGGGTGAGCTTGTGCACCAGATCACGAGCGAAGGTTGTTGCTTTCGGAGGAGAAATGATCTAGAGGAGCGCCGGGGTGGGCCCCGGCGGGGCCGGCCGGTCGGTCAGGACGTCCAGCCGGTCTCCATCAGGGCCTCGGCGGCGCCGTTCGCGGGCTGTGGCACACCCGCCAGATCCAGGCTGAACAGGGCGACCAGCAGCTGTTCGCCGCGCACGGTGGCCTGGTGCGAATAACCCGCGAGGGTGAACATCGCGGCGGCCATCTCCTCGGCGTGCAGGGTCTGGAGCCAGAGGCACTCGACCGACTTCACGTCGGCGGGCTCGGTCCAGGTGTCCACCTGGGCGACCATCCGGCTGCCCAGCAGGGTGACGCCGTCGCGCTCCTGGGCCTCGGTCAGCTCCAGGTCGTCGAAGCCGAGCCACTCCAGGTAGCGGGCGGCGGTGAACACCGCGTCCTGCGAGGTGCGCACCGGGTGCGGGCGGAACGGCGCGCGGTGGCGGAACGGGCGGGCCCGGCCGGCCGGGGACGGTGCGGGCGGGGCCGGGGCGGGAGCGCTCGCCGGGTGGGCCGGGTACGGGCGGGCGGCCTGCGGGCCGGGGGCGGCGAGCGGGGCGGCGGTGCCGCTGCCCAGCCGGGTGGTGCGGTCCACCGGCAGCCGGACGGTGGCGCCGCAGTTGCAGGTGAACTCGGGCTGCGGCCACTGGTCGGAGCGGCCGCAGTGCGGACAGCGCATGCTCAGCCAGGAGTCCTCCCAGGAGCGGAAGCGCACCTGCACCGGCACCCCGCCGCGCAGCAGCGGCACCTTGAGCGAGGCGCCGCACGGGCAGGGGAGGGAGGGCGGCTCGTAGAGGTGCTCGCGGCGGCAGGCGGGGCAGCGGATCGCCCGGGCGCCACCGCCGGGCCCCGGCCGCGTGGGGTCGTGTCCGGTGAAGTCGTCGGGCAGTCCTGCCATCGCGGGCTCCGTCCGTCGGTGTCGGGTGCAGTCGGGCGATTTCCATGCTCCCCGAAATGTCCGGCGCCGGGCGCGGAATGGGGCAATCCTCAGGGTCGGATCAGGGAGCCCCGGTCCCTCGGGCGGGGGCGCGCTCCTCCCCCAGGGGGATGCCCGGCCGGGAGGGCCGGCCGGCGGACCAGCGCGCCAGGTCGGCGGGGGTGTCGAGGTCGTCCGGGACGGCGACGTCGGCGCACTCGACCAGGACGAGCTCCGCCGGGTGGGCCGCCAGCAGGGCGCGGGCGCCGGCGTCGCCCCGGGCGCGCGCCGCCGCCTCGGCGAAGTGCCGGGCGCCGATCAGCACCGGGTGCCCGCGCCGTCCGTGGTAGGCCGCCGCGGCCAGTTCGGCGCCCGCGCGGTGGGCGGCCAGCAGCCGGGACACCGCGGCCGGGGTGACGCCCGGGGTGTCCACCAGCAGCACCAGCACCGCCGGGGTGCGCGGCGCCAGCGCGGTCAGGCCGGCCCGCAGCGAGGTGCCCATGCCCTGTGCCCAGTCCGGGTTGTCGACCAGTCGGCAGCCCGGCAGGAAGGCGGTGGAGCGGACCCGCCCGCCCTCCGCGCCCAGCACCACCGTGACCTCCGGGCAGCCGCCGGCCCGGGCCACCGCCGCCGCGTGCTCCACCAGCAGCCGGTCGCCGTACCGGATCAGGGCCTTGGGCCGGCCGCCGAGGCGCCGCCCGCTCCCGGCGGCCAGGACCAGGGCGGCGACCGGTTCGGCGGCCGGGCCCGGTCCGGTGGCCGGTCCGGTGGTCGATTCGGCGCCCGGGTCGGATCGCGTGGCCGGTTCGGATCGCGTGGCCGGACCGGATCGGGCGGGTGGCGGGGCGGCGGTGTGCATGGGGCCAGCCTGCCCGCCCGGGCCCTCGGCGCGCACGAGGACGACCCGGCGGCTGAGCTGAGCCGGTGTGAGCTTCGACATGCCGAGGGGCAGCGCGTGGCGTCGGCTTGACCTTCTCTTGGGGTGGCTGATCTGCTGGTTCGCCGTCACCCCGCCCCTGACTCCGGGAGTTCTCCGTGCCCGCCCGCCGCACCACCATGTCCGCTGCCACCGTGTTCCTGATATGCGCGCTCGCGCTGGTCGGTTGGCTGATCGGCGGCCGCGACCACAAGTCGACCGACTCGAAGGCCGACGGCGGCACCGCCGCACCCGCCGGGGGGAAGGGCACCAGCCCGCTGCTGAACCCGGACGGCACCAAGCCCGGCCTGGCGCCGCTGACCACCCCCGAGGAGCAGAAGGCCGGCCGGGACATCATCGCCAAGGTCACCACCGCCGCCATCGGCCCCAAGGACGGCTACGACCGCAACGAGTTCGGCCCGGCCTGGACGGACAACGTCGAGGGCGTCCCGTTCGGCGGCAACAAGTGCGACACCCGCAACGACCTGCTCGCCCGGGACGGCACGGGCGTCGAGCACAAGGACGGCTCGGACTGCACGGTCACCGCGATGACCATCTGGGACCCGTACACCGGCAAGACCGTCCAGTGGACCAAGCAGCAGGCCACCAAGATACAGATCGACCACGTGATGCCGCTCTCCTACGACTGGCAGATGGGCGCCAGCAAGTGGGAGAAGCTCAAGCGCGTCCAGATCGCCAACGACCCGCTCAACCTGCTCCCCGCCGACGGTTCGCAGAACGCCTCCAAGGGCGACTCCGGCCCGGCGAACTGGCTGCCCGCCAACACCGAGATCCGCTGCTCCTACGCGGTGCGCTTCGCCCAGGTCTCGCTGAAGTACCAGCTGCCCGTGACCGAGGCCGACAAGAAGGTCATGCTCCAGCAGTGCGGCGGCTGACCGAACGCGGCTGACGAAACGTTAAATCGCCGTCGTGAGAGGCCGGGTGCGATGCGCCCGGGGGCGGCCGGATGGTATTCGTGGGCGGTGGCCCCGACGATCTCCCGCCTCCCCCGGTCGCCCCTCACCCGGTCGCCCCGGCTCATCCGCCTCCCCCGGTCGCCCCGACTCGTCCGGCGCCCCCGGTGGGCGCTGCCCGCCCTCGCGCTCGTGCTGCTCAGCGGCTGTACCGGGGGCGGAGGCGACCGGCCGCCGCTGGACGGCCGGACCGCCGCCGGCGTCGCCCCGGCCCTGCGCGCGTTCCACGAGCAGCGGATCGACTGGCGGCCCTGCCCCGACCAGGACGGCACCGTCCAGTGCGCCACCCTCAAGGTGCCGCTGGACTACGCCGACCCCGGCGGCCCCACCGTCGACGTCGCCCTCGCCCGGGTGCCCGCCGCCGACCGGCGGCGGCGCCTCGGCGCCCTGCTGCTCAACCCCGGCGGCCCCGGCAACTCCGGTACGGCGATGGTCCGGTGGGGCTGGCAGGGGTTCCAGGGGCCGCTGCACGACCGGTACGACCTGGTCGGCTTCGACCCGCGCGGCGCCGGCGACACCACCCCCGTCCACTGTCTGGACGACCGCACCCGCGACGAGTGGAACGCCACCGACGACCCCGGCTACGACCACGGCAAGGTCCTCGCCGAGGCCTGCCGCACCCGCCACGCCGACCTGCTGCCGCACCTCGGCACCCGCGACACCGCCCGCGACCTCGACGTGCTGCGCGGCGCCCTCGGCGAGGCCAAGCTGGACTTCCTCGGCTTCTCCTACGGCACCCACCTCGGCGCGCGCTACGCCGAGGAGTTCCCCGAACGCACCGGCCGCCTCGTCCTCGACGGCGCCGTCGACCACGGCTCCGACCCGGGGCGGTTCGGCGTCGAACAGGCCGCCGCCGCCGAGGCCGGCTTCCGGGCCTTCGCCACCGCCTGCGCCACCGAGGAGGGCGAGACCTGCCCGCTCGGCAGCGACCCGGCCGCCGCCCCGCGGCGCCTCGCCCGCTTCCTCGACGGCCTGCGCGAACACCCGCTGCGCGCCGCCGACGGTCGCACCCTCACCGCGGCGCTCGGCTGGGACGCCGCCCTGAACGTGCTCAGCGACGGCCGCCGCTCCTGGCCCCGGCTGCGCGAGGCCCTCGGACCGGCCGTCGGCGGGGGCGGGGCCGAAGGCCTGCTGGCCCTCGCCGACGAGGCCGACGGCCGCACCGAGGACGGCGGCTACCGGACCGCCGCCGACGCCTTCGCCGCGATCTCCTGCGTGGACGGCCCGCCGACGCCCCCGGAGCCGGAACTGCGCGCGGACCTCGCCGAACTCGCCGCCCGCGCCCCGCTGACCAGCGGACACGCCCCGATCGGCACCCTGCTCGACCCGGACTGCCGCTCCTGGCCGTTCCGTTCGCCCGAGCCCGCGCAGGTGATCCGGGCGCCGGGCAGCGCGCCGATCCTGGTGATCGGCTCCACCGACGACCCGGTCACCCCGTACGCCTGGGCGCGGCGGCTGGCCGCCGGGCTGGAGCACGGGGTGCTGCTCACCCGGGAGGGCGACGGGCACACCGCGTACGACAAGAGCGGCTGCGTCCGGGACGCGGTGGCCGGGTTCCTGGTGGACGGCCGGATGCCGGCGGCCGGGACGTCCTGCCCGTCCGACTGAGCGCGTCGAGGGAGCGTGCCGCGCGAACGCGGCACGCTCCCTGGGGAGTTGTGGCGACCAGGCGTCAGGAGGTGGGCGCCGTCAGGTCGTAGAACGTGGCCGAGCCGACCGTCCTCTCGGTGAAGTGGGACGCCACCCAGGACTCGATCTGGGTGGACTCGTTCTCCTGCCCGCCCTCGTCGCCGCCCGCGCCGCCGCCGAAGCCGCGGTGGGAGCCGCCGCCGACGAACCAGTGCACCTTGCCCTCCTGGACGTACTTCCGGAAGCCGTCCAGGGTCAGCGAGGGGTCGGTGCCGTTGAAGCCGCCGAGGGCCATCACCGGCTCGCCGGTGGCCAGTTGGTAGCCGGCGGCGTTCTGGGAGCCGACCGTGGCGGCCGCCCAGGTGTAGTGGCCGGCGTTCTCCTTGAGCAGGGCGGCCGCCTCGTCGCTCACCTTGGTGCCGCCGAGCAGGCCGCCCATGCTGCCGACCGGACCGCCCATGGCCTCGGGGACCTGGGCGCCGGGGAAGCCGCCGGTGCCGCCGTCGGTACCGCTGGCGCCGCCGGTGCCACCGGTGCCGCGCTGGTGGCGGCCGTTGCCCGAGCCGTCGCCGCCGAAGCCCTGGCCGTCGCCGGTGCCGAAGCCCTGCCCACCGCCCGCGAAGCCCTGCCCACCGCGGAAGCCCTGGGGACCGCCCTGGCCGCCTTGACCACCCTGAGAGCCGCCCTGGCCGCCCTGCCCGAACCAGCGCCCGCCGCCGTCGCCCCCGCCCGGGAACCCCTTGGCGCCCTGGCGTCCGCCGCCCGGCCCGAACCCGCCCTGCACCCCCGGCCCGGCGGTCACGATCGAGCCGGTGTGCGGGGTGTTCACGGTGTCCACCGCGTACGCCGCCGGGCCGCCGAGCGCCGCCGCCAGGCCCACCACACCCGCCACCGAGGCGAGCCGCGCGCCCGTGCGGCCGGAGACCCGGCCGACGAACGGCCCGGCGCCCAGCGCGAGCGCCGCCGCCAGCCCGCCGGCCAGCACCACCCAGCGCAGCCACGGCAGGAAGTCCGAGCTGCGGCCGAGCAGGACGAACGCCCAGACCGCCGTCACCGCGAGCGTCCCGGCCAGCACCGTCGCCCAGGGCACCCGGTGCCGGGCCCGCCACAGCCCGTCCACGCCCATGCCGACCAGCGCCGCGACCGCCGGGGCCAGCGCCACCGTGTAGTACTGGTGGAAGATCCCGGACATGAAGCTGAAGACCAGCGCGGTGGAGAGCAGCCAGCCGCCCCAGACCAGGAAGGCCGCGCGGGCGGTGTCGGTGCGGGCGTAGCGGCGGGTCGCCCAGAGGCCGACCACCAGCAGGATCAGCGCGGCCGGCAGCAGCCAGGCGATCTGCCCGCCGATGTCGGTGCCGAACATCCGGGTCAGCCCGGTCTGGCCCCAGCCTCGGCCGCCGCCACCGGGCATCGCGCCACCGGGCATCGCGCCGCCGCGCGCCGCGCCGCCCGGCAGGTCGAGCCCGGCCGGCATCCGGGCGCCGCCGCCCACGCTGCCGCGCTCGTCACCGTTCACCCGGCCGAGGCCGTTGTAGCCGAAGGTGAGTGAGAGGAAGCTGTTGTCCTGCGAGCCGCCGATGTACGGGCGGGCCGAGGCCGGCACCAACTCGACGACCGCCACCCACCAGCCGCCCGAGACGACCAGCGCCGCGCCGGCGAGCAGGGTCTGCCGCACCCGCCGCCAGAAGCCGGTGGGCGCCGCGACCAGGTAGACCACCGCGAAGGCGGGCAGGATCAGGAAGGCCGCCAGGGTCTTGGTGAGGAACGCCAGGCCGAACACCACTCCGGTGAACACCAGCCACCGGGTGCCCGCCGCCTCGATCGCCCGCACCAGCCCGTACGCGGCCAGCGTCAGCAGCAGCACCAGCAGCGCGTCCGGGTTGTTGAAGCGGAACATCAGCGCCGCGACCGGGGTGAGCGCCAGCGCGGCGCCCGCCAGCAGGGCGCCGAGCGGGGAGAAGCGGCGGCGCACCGTCGCGTACAGCACGCCGACGGTCGCCGCGCCCATCAGCGCCTGCGGGGCCAGCACCGACCAGGAGGAGAGGCCGAAGATCCGGGCCGAGAGCGCCATCGGCCACAGCGCGGCCGGGGGCTTGTCCACGGTGATGAAGCTCGCGGCGTCCGAGGAGCCGAAGAAGAAGGCCTTCCAGCTCCGGGAGCCGGCCTGGACGGCGGCCGAGTAGAAGGCGTTGGCCCAGCCGGAGGCGCTCAGGCCCCACAGGTAGAGGACGGCGGTCGCGGCCAGCAGCGCCAGCAGGGCCGGGCGCACCCAGCGCGGGTCGTCCGCGCGCCCGCGCCAGGCGCGGGCCGGGAGGGTGCGCAGCCGGCCGGACCAGGAGGCCGGGCCCTTGGGGCCGACGGGCGGCAGGGGCTGCTCGGGGAAGAGCGGCGCCGGATCCGGCCGGACCGGGGCCGGGCGCGGCACCTCCGGCGGCGGGTAGTTCGCGGCCTCGGGCCACGGTTCGCCGGCCGGAGGGGAGTAGCTGCTCGTGGTCATGCGCCATACGGTCGGCGGCGCCTGTGAGAGAACCGTGAGACGGGGCTGTGAGGGGGGTGTGATCTGCCGGGCGTCACGCCGACGGCGGCACGGCGAGGTGCCTGCCCAGCCACTCCAGGGCCGGGGGGATCTCCCGGGTCCAGGTGTGGAAGTTGTGGCCGGCGGTGTCCAGGGTGATGGAGGACATCGTGGTGGGGGCCTTGAAGGCGGCGATCATCGCCTTGGTCTCGTCGTAGTTGTTCTCGTCGTACGCGGTGGTCAGCAGCAGGTTGACCGGGGGCGCCGGCTGGTTCTTCAGCCGCCACAGCAGGTCGTTCTCCTGCTTCAGCTGGGCGCTGCCGCCGAACAGGTCGCCGGTGGTCGGGTCGTGGGCCGCGCTGTAGTAGCCGGAGAGGGCGACCGCCGAGCGGTAGGAGTCGGGCTTGCGCAGCGCGAACTTGAGCGCGCAGTAGCCGCCGGTGGAGTTGCCGATCACCGCCCGGTTGGCCGGGTCGGTGCCGATCCGGTAGGTGGTGGCGAGGGCCTTGGGCAGGTCGCTGGTGAAGAAGGTCTCCACCTGGGGGCCGTTCGGCACGTCCACGCACTCGGTGTCCCGGTCGCCGACCAGGGTGGGGCGGGTCATCACCAGGACGGTCGGCGGCAGCTTCTTCTGCTCGATCGCCTCCAGCGTGGACGCCGGGTACTGCATCAGCGAGATCAGCTTCTCCGGGGTGCCCGGGTAGCCGGTGAGCACCAGGGCCATCGGGAAGTGCTGCTTGGCGTGGTCCGGCTGGAAGTACTGCGGCGGCAGGTAGACGTACGCCTCGGTGCTCAGGCCGCTGCCCGCTCCTTTGATGTCGACCTTCTGGATCAGTCCGGAGCGCTCCGGGTCCGAGCCCTGGGCGGAGTAGAACTTCTGCTCGCCGGTGACGGCCACCCCGGAGGCGTTGGGCTGGTGGTCGACCACGGTGCCGAGTCCGCCGCTGGTGCCGAGCAGGTCGGTCCAGGAGCTGTAGAAGCCGAAGTAGCTGTTGGCGATCAGGCCCATCGCGGCCAGCACCGAGACCTGGGTGGCGAGGAAGGCGCCGATCCGGCCCAGCCAGGACTTCCACCCCTTGCCGCCGAACCTCGGCCACAGCCACATGGTGGCGGCGAAGACGGCGATCGCGAGGAGCGAGGTGATGATCTGGAGCGGGAGTCCGGTGAGGCTGAGCACGGGGCCGATCGTAGTTGACCTCCTGGGAGCTTCCTGAGTGCGGGCCCCGGTCAAGCGATCACGAGGTGGTCGCTTGACCGGGCCATTGCACGGTCGGCACGACGGCCCGTCGCGTGGCCGCCGCTCCGCGGCCGTAGCGCGGACCGGTCGATTCGCGCCACAAGGGCGCATCCGTGACGGCCAGTTCGGTCCGAACCGTTGACCCCTTGAAGTGACCATGGCACTTTCGTGCGGCGCGGACGTCGACGACCAGTCGTACACCCCGCGATCCCCCACAAGGAGAGCCATGTTCAAGAGACTTGTCGCGGTGGCCGGTACGAGTGCCGTCGTCGCGGGCGGGCTGGCCTTCGCCGCCGCCCCGGCGCACGCGGTCCGGGCGGCCGACCTGACCTCCACCATCGCCCTCAGCAACTGCTCCGCCTCGCTGGTCCGTTACCCCACCTCGGTGGCCGGCGACCGCGCGCTGATGCTCACCAACGGGCACTGCCTGCCGACCATGCCCTCGGCCGGCCAGGTCATCCAGAACGCCACCGCCAGCCGCAGCGGCACCCTGCTCGACGGCGCGGGCAACAGCCTGGGCACCGTCCAGGCCGACAAGGTGCTCTACGCGACGATGACCGGCACCGACGTCGCGCTCTACCAACTCACCGACACCTACGGGTCGATCACCTCCAAGTACGGCGCCACCGCGCTGACCATCAGCGACGCCCACCCGACCGACGGCGCGGCGATGTACATCCCCTCGTCGTACTGGAAGCAGGTCTGGAACTGCTCCGTCAACGGCTTCGTGCCCACGCTGCGCGAGGACCAGTGGACCTGGCACGACTCGCTGCGCTACAGCTCCGGCTGCAACACCACCCACGGCACCTCCGGTTCGCCGATCGTCGAGTCCGCCAGCGGGCGGATCATCGGCATCAACAACACCGGCAACGACGACGGCGCCATGTGCACCCTCAACAACCCGTGCGAGGTGGCCGCCGACGGCACCACCAAGGTCTACAAGGGCCAGAGCTACGGTGAGGAGACCTACTGGTTCACCACCTGCCTGAACCCCTCGACCCGGGCCATCGACCTCAACGTGTCCGGCTGCCTGCTCACCAAGCCGGCCGGCAGCGCCGTCTCGGTGTCCAACCCGGGCAACCAGTCCACCACGGTGGGCGGCGCGGTGAACCTCCAGATCAACGCCTCCGGCGGCACGGCCCCGCTGACCTACAGCGCGACCGGTCTGCCCGCCGGGCTGTCGATCAACTCCTCGACCGGCGTCATAGCCGGCACCGTCTCCACCGCGGGCAGCTCCACCGTGACCGTCACCGTCACGGACGCCGCCGGCAAGACCGCCTCCACCACCTTCACCTGGGCCGTCTCCACCGGCGGCGGCAGCTGCACCCCGGCGCAGCTGCTGGGCAACGCGGGCTTCGAGACCGGCAGCGCCGCCCCGTGGACGGCGTCCAGCGGCGTGGTGGACAGCAGCACCTCGCAGCCGGCCCACGGTGGTTCGTGGAAGGCGTGGCTGGACGGCTACGGCTCCTCGCGCACGGACTCGCTGTCCCAGACGGTGACCATTCCGGCGGGCTGCAAGGCGACGCTGAGCTTCTGGCTGCACGTCGACACCGCCGAGACGTCGACCACCACGGCGTACGACAAGCTGACGGTGGCGGTCAACGGCACCACGCTGAAGACGTACTCCAACCTGGACGCGGCGGCCGGCTACCAGCAGCGGACCTTCGACCTGTCGTCCTACGCGGGCCAGAGCGTCACCCTGAAGTTCACCGGCACCGAGGACGCCTCGCTCCAGACCAGCTTCGTGATCGACGACACCGCCATCCAGACCGGCTGAGCCCGCAGTGCCCCGAAGGCTCGACGGCAGTAGTCGTCGAGCCTTCTTCTTCGATCCTCAGAACTAGCTCAACTCCCGTGTGGTGCCCGGCCTGAGAGCTAAGCTTCCACGTGGCTTCGCTCGTTTGGGCGATTCATCGGCTCGATCCGGGCAGGGACTCCAACCCGGCTCGTCGAGATCGAGTGGCGCCGAACTCCTGGGAGGTAATCGGGTGGTCGACCTGGATTTCGAGCGGCGGGTGAATCCGTGGCTCTTCGACGCTTCCGGAAACCTGACGGAAGACGCGAAGAAGCGGTTTCCGGATCTCGTGGCAGCGGCCGCCGGCGCCCAGCCCCCGGGGTGGTCGCCGGAACCGGTGGTCGGGGCCGTCGGGGGAGGCGGCCCGATGGTGAAGGTCAGCCCGGAGGCCTTGCGGAAGGCGTCGACCAACGCGGACACCCTCCATGCCAAGTTCACCCAGGCGTGCCACGGGGCTTTCGGGGAACTCGTCGGTGCCACGGAGGACATGGAGCCGTGCTGGGCGATCAAGCGGGCCCTCTGGAACGCGCACTCCGTCTGGGCCGGCCAGGTAGGAGCGACCGGGCAGATGCTCGCGGGTGCCGCCACCGCGCTGTCCAGCAATGCCGAACAGTACGCGCGGGCCGAACAGGCGAACGCTTCCAACTTCAAACAGAGCTGAGACCCATTGTCATGGTGACCATCGACCAGTTGAAGCGGGAGAGCTTCCACGGCCTCGAACTGCTGGCCCAGGGTTTCGAATCACTGGTGCGGAACTGGGATTTCTCCAGTGAACTCGCCGGCGACATCTTGACTCCCTTGCAAGGGTCCGGCTGGCGCGGGGACGCGGCCGAGCGGGCCTCTGTCACGCTCGCCAAGATCCGCACCGAGATGGACGCGGCGTTCGAGGAAGCGAGCGCCATCGGTAAGGCCTTGCGTGACGCCCACACCGAACTCGCCGCAGCCAGGGCGGACTTGGAGGCCGTACTCAAGACGGCCGCCGACGGCTCGCTGACGGTGGACAAGGACGGCGGCGTCCACTGGCCGCCCCCGACCGGGACGGACAAGAACGATCCGGAGTACGAACGGACCTATCGGCACAAGGCGGAGGCGGTGGCCGCCGGCATAGGAAAGGCTCTGGCGAGGGCGGCGGCCGCCGACGCCGCTGCGGTCACCGCGCTCGCCGGCGCAACGGGTGAGAACGAGAACAACTTCCTGCCGGCTCCCGGCGCCAGGGTCGAGGAGCAGGCCAAGCAAGCCGCCGACATCCTGAAGTTGGCCGGGAACGCCAGCGATGCCCAATTGGACCAGCTCAACAAGGCCTTGAAGGAACACGCCGGCGACCCTCGGTTCACTACCGCCTTCTACCAGTCGCTCGGGCCGGACGGTTTCCTCAAGTACTACGGTCAGCTGGCCGTCGCCTCAGCGGACAAGGGAGGCAGACGGCCGCAGATCATCGCGGAACTCCAGGGAAACCTGGGTACGGCGCTGGCGACCGCCACCAATGCCCGCAACTACCCGCGTCTCTCCGATGATTGGGAGGCGGGCCTACGTAGGGCCGGAGCCGCCAGGACGGAGGTGTGGCCGCCCGGCAGGCCGGTTGTCGGCGACCAGCCGTTCGGCTACCAGATCCTGGCGAACATCCTGCGCACCGGAACGTACGATCCGCACTTCCTCAACCCGATCGCCGAACACGTCACCCAGCTGAGCGAGTGGAAGGGGTTCTGGACCTCGGCGCACTGGGGTGACAAGGAGTTCGACCAGCTGAAGTTCCTCGGATCCCCGCCAGGCTCCCAGCAGGGAGGATTCAACCCGATGGCCGGGGTGCTGGAGGCGCTCGCGCACAACCCGCAGGCCTCGCTGCAGTACTTCCATGACCCGGCGACGGCCTACAACCTCGACGGGTCGGTCAGGGCTTCCAACCTGCCGAACACCTACCTCAAGGCGCTGACCCAGGGGGGTGGCGAATCTCCGCTCCAGGACGTCTGGAAGGGACACGACTTCCCCGGCGGCCATGCGGCGTCGCCCGGCGTGCTCTCCCTCGGCCACGCGCTGGAGGCAGCCACCACCGGACGCGCCTACGACGCGCCCCAGGACACCCTCCCGCAACAGCACTCGCCGGAAATGGCGAAGGTGATGAAGGACGTGGTCGATCGCTTCGGGAGCGAGGACGGTCCCAAGCTGCTCCACAAGGGGGCTGACTTCGCGGACCTGGCGCCCAGCCTCGGGCACCTGGCCGCCTCCTACATGGGCGACGTGCAGGGGGCGATGAGTCCGCAGGACCACACACTGACGACCTACGGTACCCCCGCGCACCTGGGCCAGGAGAACACCGCGAAGCTGCTGGGGGCGCTGGGCCGCAATCCCGAGGCGTTCGGGGCCGTTGCCCAGGCTCAACAGGCCTACACGACGGCGCACATCCAGGACGTCATTCTGCACCGGGAAACCTACGGTGCCCAGTTCGACCAGGCCGTGAGGAACGCGGCGCACTCCGGCGGCGAGGTGGCTGGGATACTCACTGCGGGCCGGACCGCCGGGCTGGTGGACGAGATGAAGGGCCAGGCGGATGCCTACAACAAGTCCATCGACCAGAACGGCATGTGGGGGAAGACGGTCTGGGCCATGACCGGCGGCAGGGTTCTGGGGGCCGTTCCCGGTATCGGTGCGGGAATGTCCCTGCCGGTGAACTACTTCGTCGACCAGCTGACGTCGAGCTACCACATCGACCCGAACACCGTGGACCCGGCCACGGCCGCAGACGTCGCAGGCCTCAACGGTCCGGCCGAAGCGGCCAAGAGGGCGGTGGAGAGCGCAGCTCAGGGGACCGGGCTGAACTCGCGGCAGATCGAGGCGCTGTCCACCGCGGCGGCGGACTCGGCCCGAGACGGCGCGACCGGCAGTGCCGGGCTCTTCACCCGGGCGATCAATGGCTGAGCGGAACCTGCTCAGGCCGCGGTGGCTCGCTGCCGTGGCCGCCGTGATGGTCCTCGCCGGGGCGGGGTGGTGGTGGCGTGCGGCCCACGCACCAGCGGAACTGCCTGCCAACGCGTGTTGGTCGGTGCTCACCCGGGCCGACCTCGCGCCGCTGGCGCATGACGTGCGGGGGAGCTTTGCCGAGTACTACTGGCGGGACGGCAGCCACGCGCGGCTCCACCCGGTCCTGGGCGAGCAGAGCTGCGAGGTCCGCCGGAACCCGGAGGACATCGTCCTGCGGGTCGAGGTGCGATCGATGGACGAGCCCACCATGGAGGCCCTCTACGGCGCGGGCGCGGAGGTGTCCAAGAGCCGGCTCGACTTCGGTGCGGACGTGCAGGGGTGGGTCGGTCAGAGCGAGGTGGGGGTCGCGTTCCGGTGCGACAACCCCGAAACCGCAGGTACCGGCCGGCCGTACGTGGGGATCACGGTCAGGGCTGGTCGGCTCGCCGACCTGACGTCCGCGAAGGTGCACCGGGCCGTCCTCGACATCGCGCTGAAGCACGCCAAGGCCGTCATGGCGGACTACCGGTGCTCGAACCCGATCAGGCTGCCGGACAGCGTCCCCGGATCGGCGACGAATTTTCCACCATGGGCCTCATGAACGGCGCGCCGTATGCTGGCCGGATGATCAAGCCGATTGAGCTGGTGATATTCGACTGCGACGGGGTCCTGGTGGACAGTGAGGTGATCGCCGTCCGGGTGGTGGTGCGACTCACCGGCGAGATGGGGTGGCCGCTCACCGAGGCCGAGGTGATCGAGAGGTTCGTCGGGCGGTCGGAGGCGGCCTGCCACGCGGTGGTCGCCGAGCGGCTGGGGGAGGAGGCCGCGACGCTGTACGACAAGCGCTTCCGGGAGCTGCACGCCGAGGCGGTGGACGCCGAACTGACGCCGGTGGCCGGTCTGCCCGAGGCGCTGGACGCGATCACCCTGCCGACCTGCGTGGCCTCCAGCGGCACCCACGAGAAGATGCGCCACACCCTGGGCCGGACCGGTCTCTACAACCGTTTCGCCGGACGGATCTTCAGCGCCACCGAGGTCGGGCGCGGCAAGCCCGCCCCGGACCTCTTCCTGCACGCCGCGCGGACGATGGGCGTCGACCCGGCCGCCTGCGTGGTCGTCGAGGACAGCCGCCCCGGCGTCCAGGCCGCCCGCGCCGCCGGGATGCGCTCGCTCGGCTACGCGGGTGGCGTCACGGCCGCCGAGCGGCTCGTCGGGCCGGACACGGTGGTCTTCGAGGACATGCGCGAACTGCCCGGCCTGATCGCGGCGGGCGCGGTCCGCCGGGGGTAATCCGCTTGCCCGGCCCGGTTCCGGGGTGGCAGCGTCGGGTGCCATGACGGCTGCCCGCAGGATGCACCCCGACGAACTGGACATCGACGAGGCGCTGGTGCGGCGGATGGTCGCCGCCCGGTTCCCGCGGTGGGCCGGGCTGCCGGTCGAGGCGGTGGTGCCGGCCGGGACGAGCCACGCGATGTACCGGCTGGGCGCGGAGCTGGTGGTGCGCGTCCCGCGCACCCCGGGGTCGGCCGGGGAGATCGACCGGGAGGACCGCTGGCTGCGGCACCTCGCCCCGCACCTGCCGGTCCCGGTGCCGGTCCCGCTGGCCGTGGGCGGGCCGGTCGACGGCTGCCCGTGGTCCTGGGCGGTGCTGCGCTGGCTCGACGGGGCGAACCCGGTCGTCGGCGAGCTGTCCCAACCAGAGCTGCTGGCCGAGGACTTGGCCGCCTTCGTGACCGCCATGCGCCGACTGGACCGGGCCGGCGGCCCGGCCTCCTTCCGCAGCGAGACCCTGGCCGACCGGGACCGGGCCGCCCGGCGGGCGATCGGCGAGGTGGCGGACGTCATCGACGCCGAGGCCGCGACCGCCGCCTGGGAGGACGCCCTCAAGGCCCCCGAGCACCCCGGCCCCCCGGTCTGGATCCACGCCGACCTCCAGCCCGGCAACCTCCTGGTGTCCCCGGACGGCCGCCTCGGCGCCGTCATCGACTTCGGCTGCGCCGGCCTGGGCGATCCGGCCGTCGACCTGCTGCCCGCCTGGTACGTCCTGCCCGCGCGGGCCCGCGAGACCTTCCGTACGGCCGTGGCCGCCGACGACGGCGCCTGGGCCCGCGCCCGCGGCTGGGCCCTGTCCGTCGCCCTGATGGAGGTGGCCTACTACCGCCACAGCAACCCGGGGATGGTCGCCATCGCCCGCCACGTGATCGCCGAGGTCCTGGCCGAGCACGCCTGCCCGCCCGCCGGCCGCCGCGCGTAGCGGAACGGGCGTCGTTCCCCGCCGGACCCGCCGGACCCGCCGGACCGGCCGACGAGCCGGACCCGCCCGACCCGCCGACGAGCCCGACCCGCCGTACCGCCGGTCAGCGGTCGGCCAGGGCGGCGTCGAGCGCCGCTTCGGCGTGCAGGCGGGTGGTGGGGAAGAGGGGCACCGGGCTGTCCTGCGGGCGGACCAGCAGTTCGATCTCGGTGCAGCCGAGGATGATCCCCTCCGCGCCCGCGGCCACCAGCTCCCCGATCACCCGCCGGTACTCCGCCCGGGACTCCTCGCGGACCAGGCCCAGGCACAGCTCCTGGTAGATCACCCGGTGGACCACGGCGCGCGAGTCCGCCCGCGGCACCAGGACGTCCAGGCCGCCGGACGCCAACCGGCCCCGGTAGAAGTCCTGTTCCATGGTGAAGGCCGTCCCGAGCAGTCCGACCCGCCGCAGGCCCGCCGCCCGTACGGCCGCCGCCGTGGTGTCGGCCAGGTGGAGCAGCGGAACGGCGACCGCCGCCGCGACCTGGTCGGCGACCTTGTGCATGGTGTTGGTGCAGATCAGCAGCAGGTCCGCGCCCGCCGCCTCCAGCGCGCGGGCCGCCTCCGCCAGCACCTCGCCGGCCTCCGCCCACCGGCCGGCCGTCTGCAACTGCTCGATCTGCGCGAAGTCGACGGAGTAGAGCACCAGTCGGGCGGAGTGCAGTCCGCCGAGGCGTTCGCGGGCGAGCCGGTTCAGCAGGCGGTAGTACTCGGTGGTGGACTCCCAGCTCATGCCGCCGATCAGGCCGATGGTCTTCATGGAGCGACTTTATAAGCCGAAATCAATGTGAAAGACAAGCCCATAAGGGAATCTTTGATCAGCTCTCCCGGGGGACCCGGTGCTGCCACTCCCGGGCGAACAGCACCGACCCCGCCTCCAGCGCCCGCAGCTGGATGACGCTGATGAAGTGCCCGGCGTCGCAGCGCAGTTGGGTACGGGTCTGGACGGTGACGTCCCAGCCGATCTCCGGCCGCTCCAGCCGTACGGTGTGGTCGGTGCGGGCCTGGGCGCTGAGCGGGGCGCCGGTGAGGACGCGGTAGGCGGTGACGGTGTGCTCGTCGCGGACCAGGCCGTCGGGGTGGGTGCGGGTGCCGTCGGTCGCGGGGGAGAGCTCGCTGCGCCACTCGTGGCGGCCGATGTCGTGCACCGTGACGTGCTCGGGCCGGGCGGTGAGCGGCTCGGTGAGGTGGATGTCGAGCGGTTCGGGCAGCTCCGGCCGCTCGAAGGCGACGGGTGGCGCGCCGATGTCGGCGGCCAGGTGGCGCACCGGCAGGCTCAGCGTGGAGCGGGAGGGGTCGACGCCGTACCCGGCGCCGTCCGCCTGCGGCCACACCCAGGGCCAGTAGACCGAGGAGAGGGCGAGCCGCAGCCGGTGCCCGGCGGGGAACGTCCAGGCACAGGCGGCCAGTTCCACCTCGGCGTCCGGCCCGTCGGCGGCCAGGACGCCCCGGGTGACCAGCTGCGAGGTGCCGTCCGGGCCGACCGAGCAGAGCCGCGCCGTCACCTGGGCGGGCGTCCCGTCCTCGCGCGGCCGCAGCCGCAGCCGTACGGTCGGCGAGCCGAGCAGTTCGACCGGCTCGGGCAGCGGCTGGGAGTCGAAGCAGACCGAGCGGCCGTCCTCCTCCCGCTGGTCGGGCGGCTGGTCGGCGGGGCGGCCGTGCGGGACGTGGGCGCCGGAGTTCAGGCCGGTGTGCTGCGGGGAGCGGACCGTGGCGTAGCGGTCGTCGGAGGCGGTGCCGGCGGAGCGCAGCGGCCCGTCCAGGCCGTAGTGGATCTCCCGGACGTCGGGGGAGGGCCAGGCCTCGTCACCGGTCCAGCGGGTGGCGAGCCAGCTGCGCAGGGCGGGTTCGGCGAGGGCGCCGGTGTCGGCGCCGCGCAGCCAGTGGTCCCACCAGCGCAGGGTGTCGGGCAGGGCGGCCTCGGGCAGGCCGTGCGGCCAGGGGCCGATCAGGGCGCGCGCGGTGGGGGACTCGGCGAGCAGGCGCAGCACGAAGGAGCAGGACGGGTCGCCCCAGCCGGCCACCGCGAGGACGGGGACGGACACCGGGACGGTGGACTCGCCGGGGGCGAGCCACTTCTCGACGGGCGGGTCCAGCGACTCCAGCCGGGCCAGCCAGCCGGCCCGCCAGGCGTCGCCGACGTGGCGAGGGTCCGGCGGCAGGGCGGCGTCGGCGACCAGGGCGGTGAGCCGGGTGTGCAGGCCGGCGGCGAGTACGGCCCCGCCGAGCCGCAGGCCCCCCTCGGGGCAGGCGGCGGCCACGGCGCCGACGACCTCGGGCGTGCGGGCGGCGAGCCGCAGCGCGGTGGTGGCGGCGGCGCCGACGCCGAGCAGGCCGAGCCGGCCGTTGCACCAGGGGCGGCGGGAGATCCAGTCGACCACGGCGGCGCCGTCGGCCAGCTCCTGCGCGCCGCCGGGCTCGCCGGGGGTGCCGTCGGAGTTGCCGTACCCGCGGGTGTCGACCCGGAGGGTGGCGTAGCCGTGGCCCGCGTACCAGGGGTGGCGGCGGGCGTCCTCGGCGGCGGTGCGGTCGCTGAGGCGCCCGCCGGAGTACTCCAGCAGGGCGGGGCCGGGCTCGTCGCCGACCGGCCGCCACAGCCGGGCCGCCAGCCGGGTGCCGTCGGGCAGCGGGATGCGCAGGTCCTCACGGGTGGTGCGGTAGGCGTAGGACGGCATGGCCGCTCCCATCGATCCCGGGCGTCGGTAATCCGACAGTAGGGGAGGGAGCGGCCGTGTGCCTGGTGAGCAGGGGTGGGCCGGGCGTGGGCCCGGTGCGAGCAGGGTGTGAGCGGGGCGTGGGCCCGGTGGCACCCGGTGGCACCCGGTGGCGCCTGTGGCGCCCGGCCGTCAGGCCTTGCTCAGCCAGGCGGTGGCGTTCAGGGCGAGGGCGGCGTCGGTGCCCGCCGGGTCGTCCCAGCCGTTGTACAGGGTGTTGCCGGACTGGCCGGTGCCGTCGTCGATCGGGGAGCTGTCGCCCCAGACCGCGACCCGGCCGGAGCCGAAGGTGCTGGTGACGAAGAAGGCGCCGGTGTTGCCGCTGTAGCCGGTCCGGTAGACCAGGCCCTTGACGGTGGGGTTGTCGGCGGGCTTGAGGGTGAAGGTGGTCCCGTTGCGCAGGATCGAGCCGGTGACGGCGCCGAAGGGGCCGTGCAGCACCGGGTCGGCCGGGTCGTTGACGGCGCGCGGGTTGTCGGTGGTGATGTTGAGCAGGTCGACCGAGAAGCCGAAGGGGTCGTTGTTGTTCACCCCGTTGTTCGTCAGCAGGTCGTTGATGATCTTGGGGGAGTCCCAGCCGTCGTTGTTGCGGTCGCTGTTGACGTGGTCGGAGACCAGGAACAGGCCGCCGCCGTTCTTCACGAAGTTCATCAGCGCGGTCTTCTCGCTCGCCGAGAACCGGATGTTCGGCTCCGGGATCACGAAGGTGTCGAAGTTGGCGAGGTCGAGCGCGGCGCCGGTGCCGTAGCTGATGGTGGAGCCGGCCGGGAGGGTCTTCAGGCTGTACTGGCCGGTCTTCTGGAGGGCGACGCCCCAGGCCGAGAGGGCGCCCGTCCAGCTCTTCTCGGTGGTCGGGTTGGCGTTCTGGGCCAGCGGGTCGGGCTGGCTGGTGCTGATGATCCAGTCCGCGTTGCCCGCGGTCTCGGCCTTGCTGTTGTCGAACAGCACCCGGTGCGGGGTCGCGCTCACCGTGGCGGCCCCGGCGCGGGCGGGGGTGGCGGTGGCGGTGGCCGGGGTGGTGAGACCGGCCGCGAGCAGCGCCGCACCGGCCAGGGCCGCAGCGGTTCGAATACGGATCGTCATGTGCCGTTCCTTCGTGGGGAGTTGGAAGTCGGCGCCCGAGTTTTCGCGCGTAGAACGGGAGTATCCGCGCGTAGCGCCACCCGTGAAAGCCCCCGGAGGTTACGAGGCGTTGTACGGGTCGTGACGATCTTCGTGACGCGCCGTGTGGCGGGGGGAGACGAATCCGTAATTGCGCATGACTTGCAACTGCGTCCACCGAGGCGGAAAGATGGCCCAGCTTCGACCGCCCGAACGAAAGGACAAGACGATGACCGCCCCCCGCTGGCGGGACCGACTCACCCGGGAGGAGTGGACCCGCCTCGCCGGAATGGGCGGCTTCATCCTCGCGCTGCACGTCATCGGGTGGTTCACGCTGCTCGCGCTGGTCGAGCCCGAGCACTACGACGTCGGCGGGCAGGTGTTCGGCGCGGGCATGGGCCTGACCGCCTACACCCTCGGCATGCGGCACGCCTTCGACGCCGACCACATCGCCGCCATCGACAACACCACCCGCAAGCTGATGGGCCAGGGCAAGCGGCCGCTGTCGGTCGGCTTCTGGTTCTCGCTCGGGCACTCCTCGATCGTCTTCGGCCTCTGCGCGCTGCTGGCCTTCGGCATCCGCTCGCTGGCCGGCCAGGTGGAGTCCGACGACTCGACGCTGCACGAGATGACCGGCCTGATCGGCGTCACCGTCTCCGGCACCTTCCTGCTGCTGCTGGGCCTGATCAACCTGGGCGCCTTCAACGGCATCCTCAAGGTCTTCCGCCGGATGCGCCACGGCGACTACGACGAGGCGGAGCTGGAGCGCCAGCTGGAGCGGCGCGGGCTGATGAACCGCATCCTCGGCAAGGTCACCAGGGCCGTCACCAAGCCCTGGCACATGTACCCGGTCGGTCTGCTGTTCGGCCTCGGCTTCGACACCGCCACCGAGGTCTCCCTGCTGGTGCTGGCCGGCGGCGCGGCGGCCTTCTCGCTGCCCTGGTACGCGCTGCTCACGCTGCCGATCCTGTTCGCGGCCGGGATGAGCCTGCTGGACACCATCGACGGCTCGTTCATGAACTTCGCGTACGAGTGGGCGTTCTCCAAGCCGGTCCGCAAGATCTACTACAACCTGACCGTCACCGGGCTGTCGGTGCTGGTCGCGCTGGTCATCGGCGCGATCGAGCTGATCGGCCTGCTGGGGGAGAAGCTGGACATCACCAGCGGGCCGGTCGCCTGGATCGGCGGGCTGGACCTCAACTTCGTCGGCTACGCGATCGTCGGGCTGTTCGTGCTCACCTGGGCGGCGGCGATCGCCTACTGGAAGTTCGGCAACGTCGAGGAGAAGTGGTCGGCCGGGCTGGCCGCCGGCGCCGCGAAGCCCGAGTAGGGCGGGACGCGCGGGCCGAGGGGCCGGTGACCGGGATCCGGTCACCGGCCCCTCGGGCTGTCCGGGGCTACTTCAGCGCGGCGAGCACCGCCTGCGCCATCACCTGCTCGCCGGTCGCGTTCGGGTGGAACGGCACGGCGGGCGAGCCGGGCAGCGCGCCCTCGATCCAGCGGTCGTCCGAGCAGACGTCGTGGCCGAGCGTCGGCGTGGCGGTGTCCACGTAGGTCGCGCCGTTCGCGGCCGCGGTGGACTTCAGGGCGGCGTTGAGCTTGTCGAGCACGCCGTGCATGTACTCGACGTCACCGGGCGTCACCGGCTGGCGCAGCACGCACCGGGACCCGTCGGCGGGCAGCACGGACGGGTAGCCGACCAGCAGCACCCGGGCCCCGGGCGCCTTGGCGTGGATCCGCTTGAGGGTGTCGGCGAGCTGCGGGGCGATGGTGGTGCGGATCCGCTCCGCCAGGTCGTCGTTGCCGTACCGCCAGGACAGGGTGCTCCAGTCCCAGTAGCCGTGGTTGTAGACGTCCCGGCAGGGCGTGCCGAGCGGGTTGACGACGGCGCCGGCGATGCAGGTGGCGACCAGTTCGCCGAGGCCGAGGTCGCCGGCCGCCAGGTCGTTGCCGCCGATCCCGAGGGTGACCAGGTCGGTGTCGGCGCTCACCGAGTCCAGCTGCGGGTCGTTGACCTTGATGACCGCGTCGTACTGGGGCTGCGTCATCGCCTTGATCTTGGCCGCGGAGCAGGTGACGTCGGTGTACGTGCCGGCCTTGAGGGCGCCGGCGACCAGGTGGCCGTAGTTGCGGTCGGAGCGCAGGCACAGGCCGCCCGACTGGCCGGGCACCCCGGCGCCGGCGGCGTAGGAGTCGCCGAGCGCCACGTAGTGCCGCGGCGCCGGGGTGGCGGCCTGGGCGGTGGTGGAGGTGAGCGCCAGCGCGGCGCCCAGGGAGACGGCGGCGAGCGCGGTGGAATTCCGGAGGTGGCGGAATTTCCGGGCAGGGCGGAGCACGGTTCCTCCTGGGGGAGAGAAACGAAGGGTGGGGGTCGTGCCGAGCCGGGCCGCAGCTACTCGCAGGTAAGTTACTGCCGCGTCCGCCGGGCGTCCATGGTTTGCGCGGAAATTGCCGACATTCCGTCAGACGCGCCGGTGTGGAATTCCGGATTTCGCTCCACCGGGTATCGCGGTTTCGCCCGCGCGGGTATCGGCGGCCATTTCCGAAACGGCCCGGAGCGGAATTCCCGCCGGGCGGTGGCTTGCGGGGTGACGGCGCGCCGGGCGACACGCCTGGCCGGTGCGGCGCCGGACGGTGGTGCGCCGGACAGGGGTGCGCCGGACGGTGCCGCGCCGGACGGTGGTGCGCTCCCTCCCCCGTGGGGAGCGCACCACCGCGCGCGGACCCAGTGTCGACGGGCGGTGCCCGGCGGGCTATCCGTTTCGGTCCCCAGCCGGGGCGCGTTTTCGGATAGCCGCGGGCCCGTCAGGCGCCGCTGCCGAGGGTCTGCGAGGGCGTTCGCCCGTACGCCTGCCGGTAGTCCGCGCTGAACCGGCCGAGGTGGGTGAAGCCCCAGCGGCAGGCGACCTCGGTCACCGTGCCGTGGGCCCGGCCGTCGGCGATGGCGAGCAGGTCGTGGTGGGCGCGGTCGAGCCGCACCCGGCGCAGGTAGGCCAGCGGCGTGGTGTCCAGGTGGCGCCGGAAGCCCTCGCGCAGGGTGCGAAGGCTCACCCGGGCCGCCCGGGCGATGTCGGCGACGGTCAGCGCCTCGCCGGCGTGCTCGGCGCAGTAGTCCGCGGCCCGGCGCAGGGCGCTCGGCAGCAGCGCCGAGCCGCGGTCGGTGCCGCCGCGGCCGAGCGAGTGGGGCTGGGCGTCCAGCAGCCCGTGGACCAGCAGCTTCTCGAAGTGCCGCACCCCCAGCGGGGATCGGTGGGCCAGTTCCGAGGCGGCGAACTCCCGGAAGAAGTAGGCGAGTTCGAGCCAGGTCCGGATGGCCGGGACGGCCGGGTCGAGGACCGGGGCGAAGCGCAGCGGCTCCTGCGGCACCTCGCCGAGGCGGACCGCGAGCGCCTCTTCCACCGCCTGCCGGGACATCGCCAGCGCCCCGTTCAGCGCCTCGGCGTCCCACTCCATGGTGACCCGGTCGCCCGGCCCGGCCACCGACATGGTGGAGCCCAGCTCGGCGCCGTTGGAGATGACCCGACCGCCCCCGGCGTGCGGCAGGATGACGTTGTAGAAGTCCGGCAGCTCCCCGGTCCACAGGCGCACCGGTGCCCCGTACCCGAGGTCGTAGAGCGCCACCGGCCCTTCGTGGAACGAGCGGAACCGGCCCGGGAGCCGCTGCTCGCCCAGCACCGCCAGCCGGTGCGGGGCCAGCCGTTCGCCCACCACGTGGCGGAGTTCCTCGATGCTGTCGCCCTCGTAGAGCGAGACCGGACCGGTCTGGCCCGGTGCTGTTTCGGTGACCACGGATTCCCCCTGTCCGCGAGATCGACACAACCCAAGTGCCGCGCCGACCCGGCTCCCTCCGGATCGGCGCGCTTCGACGCGTTGCCGTCGGGCCCCTCGGCGGGTTGCCGTCGGGCCCTTCGGCGCGTTGCCGGCGCGGCCCTCGGCGCCGGGTCGCGGTGATGGCGACCGGGGCGACCGGCCCGCCGGGCCCCGATCAGTCCGCCGGGCGCTCCGGGCGCTTCGCGTCGCCCGCCCTCCGGTGGGCGCCGTGGCCGCCGGCCGGCACCGCCGGGGCGCCCGGCGCCCCGCACGGGACTCCGGCCACGGCCGTGGCCACCGGGAGCACCGGGCCCCGGGTTCTTCGCTCCGGCATCCTCGCGCACCTCCCCCGAACGTCCGCGCGTCCCCCCTGTCGGCGCGGATCGGTTCGCATCCTATCCGGAGGGGTGACCTCCTGTTGAGGGTCCGTACGGCACGGATGTGACCCGGGCCGGAAGGCGCCGAGGAGCTGACAGGTACAGTGCGGGGGCCGGTGCGCAGTGCGCCGCCGACCAGGAGGGGCAGGAGAACCGATGAGCCGCCGAGACCGAAACGGTGCCCGGGACGGCAAGGGGGGCGCCGCCCCCGTGACGGTGACGGTCTGCCGGGGCTGCTGCTGCGGCACCGAGGCGAAGCACCCCGGAGTGGACCATGCCGGCCAGTACGAGCGGCTGCGGACGGCGGTCGGCTCGGCGGGCCGGGTCCGCGCGGTCACCTGCCTGGACGTGTGCACCCAGTCCAACGTGGTGGTGGTCGGCCCCTCCGCCGAGGGCCGGGCGGCGGGCGGCCGGCCGGTCTGGCTGGGCTTCGTGCTGATGGACGAGATGATCGACGACATCGCCGCCTGGGTCCGGGCCGGCGGCCCGGGCCTGGCCGATCCGCCGGGCCTGCTCGACCTCCAGCTGATCTCGGTCTCCCGCCGGGTCCGCGAGGGCCTGCCCGAGTGAGGCCGGGGCGGTGGCGTCGACGTTCCCGCGCTGACGTTTCGGCAGTTCGATCGACCCCGGGTGGCGCGGGGGCCGTCGCCACTACCATGACCGGTGGCACCGGGCCCGTTCCTGACGGCTCCGAGCCGTTGGGGCGCGAGGGAGGAAGCCGATGACGACGGTCTGCCGCATCTGCGCGGGCACCGGCCGGACCGCCGGCCTCAGCTGCCGGACCTGCCAGGGCACCGGAACCACCGAGGTGGGCGGCGGGGGCGGCAACTGCTTCCTGTGCGACGGCACCGGGGTCTACGTGCGCTACCGGGTGGACGCCACGGGCGCCAAGCACGCCTACCGGGACGAGATCTGCCGCACCTGCGACGGCACCGGAAACCGGACCGCCACCCAGTGGGACGAGCCCTCCGGCTGACGCGCGCCCGCCGCCGGGGGCGGCCGGGCCGTCGACGCCGGATCAGGCCCGGCGGAGCGCCGGGGCCATGATGCGCCGTCCGGAGGGGCGCGGAGACGTCCTTTACCGATCCATGGTCGAACATTGGTGTTCGAGTGGGCGGCGCGCTGCGGCCCGTTCACCCGGCGTCCGTGTCCGATCAACGCGCCGCTGGCAGAGTCCGGCGCATGGATATCCCCAACATGGGCGTGCCGGCCAAGCTTGCCGACCGCATGAGCATGGCCGAGCAGCACGAGTACCTGCGGGCCCGTTTCTCCCGCCGCCGGATGCTGCGCGCCGGCGCCGTGACCGTGGGCGCCGTCGCCGTCGGCGGCGCGCTGGGCAGCGGGACGGCCTTCGCCGCCCCGGCCGGGCCGCAGCTGCTGACCGGTGGTACGGCCGACGGCATCGACGGCTCGCTGGTGGCCCCGGTCGGCCGCCACCTCCAGTTCGGCCCGGAGCCGGACACCCAGTTCCGCATCTCCTGGCAGGTCCCGGCCCCGGTCAAGAAGCCGTACCTGCGCTTCGGCAAGACCCCGTGGGAGCTGAGCCACAAGGTCCAGGCCGAGGTCCGCGCCCTGCACACCCCGGCGCTGACCCCGACCGGCCAGCCGGTGGACCAGTACTACCTGCACGTGGCGCTGGAGGACCTGAAGCCCGACACCACGTACTACTACGGTGTCGGCCACGACGGCTTCGACCCGGCCTCGCAGCAGCGGATCTCCACCCTGCACACCTTCCGCACCGCGCCCCCGCGCGACCACCGCTGGGGCAAGGTGTACGAGCCGTTCACCTTCACCGCCTTCGGCGACCAGGGCGTCAGCGCCCACGCGGCCGGCAACGACAACATCATCAAGGCCCAGAAGCCGGCCTTCCACCTGCACGCCGGCGACATCTGCTACGCCGACCCGGCCGGTTCGGGCACCGACCCGGACAAGTCCGTCTACGACGCGAAGACCTGGGACGCCTTCCTGGCCCAGACCGAGACGGTCGCCGCCGACATCCCGTGGATGGTCGCGTACGGCAACCACGACATCGAGGCCTGGTACTCGCCCAACGGCTACGGCGGCGAGAACGCCCGCTTCTTCCTGCCGAACAACGGCCCGGACCCGCGCAAAGTCCCCGGCGTCTACACGTTCCGCTACAAGAACGTCGGCGTCATCTCGCTGGACGCCAACGACGTCTCCTACGAGATCCCGGCCAACCTGGGCGTCTCGGCGAACAAGCAGACCAAGTGGCTGGAGCGCACCCTCAAGGACCTGCGCAACGACGAGACCATCGACTTCGTCGTGGTCTTCTTCCACCACTGCGCCTTCTCCACCACCGTCGCGCACGCCTCCGAGGGCGGTGTCCGCGAGGCCTGGGTGCCGCTGTTCGAGAAGTACCGGGTGGACCTGGTCATCAACGGCCACAACCACATCTACGAGCGCACCGACGCGATCCTCGGCAACAAGGTCTCGAAGCAGGTGCCCAGCGGCGCCACCATCGAGCCGGCCAAGGACGGCGTGGTCTACGTCACCGCGGGTGCGGCCGGCCGCAGCCTGTACAAGTTCGACGTGCCGGACACCTACGAGGGGCACGAGAACCACCAGGACGAGGTGAAGACCTACTACTGGGGCAAGGGCAAGGTGAAGGTCCCCGAGACCATCCAGTGGTCGCGGGTGCGCTACACCGGCTACTCCTTCATCAAGGTCGACGTCACCCCGAAGCACCTGGGCCAGAAGTCGGTCATGAAGGTCACCGCGCTGGCCGAGGACGGCACGCAGATCGACAACTACACGATCCTGCGCAAGGTCGGCGAGGGCTGGGACTCGGACCGGGACGACGACGGCCACGGCGGCGGCTGGGGCTGGTAGCCGCCCGGGGCCGGTAGGCCCCGAACGCGCCCGACGGGCCCCGGTGCCGGAAGTCTCAGCGCCGGGGCCCGTACATGATGACGCCGACTCCGGCCAGGCAGATCAGCGCGCCCAGCACGTCGTAGCGGGTCGGCCGGAAGCCGTCCACGGCCATGCCCCACAGCAGCGAACCGGCCACGAACACCCCGCCGTACGCGGCCAGCACCCGGCCGAAGTGGCTGTCCGGCTGGAGGGCGGCCACGAAGCCGTACGCGCCGAGCACCACCACGCCCACCCCGGCCAGCCACCACGGCCGTTGCTCGCGCACGCTCTGCCAGACCAGC
The DNA here is from genome assembly GCF_055575155.1 of Kitasatospora sp. NPDC034533. Classification (NCBI taxonomy): domain Bacteria; kingdom Bacillati; phylum Actinomycetota; class Actinomycetes; order Kitasatosporales; family Streptomycetaceae; genus Kitasatospora; species Kitasatospora sp. NPDC034533. Next base: position 54,608 of record NZ_JBVITE010000021.1, on the reverse strand, counting down.
CAGCAGCCGCCGATCTCGGCGAGCGCGGCGAGGGCGAACAGGGCGGCGGAGCGCAGGACGGTCATGGCCTTGAGCCTAGGCGCTCAGCTCTGGCGGTACGTCGCCAGGAAGCGCCCGATCCGGTTGACGGCCGTCTCCAGGTCGTCGGCCCGGGGCAGGGTGACGAAGCGGAAGTGGTCCGGGCGGGGCCAGTTGAAGCCGGTGCCCTGGACGACGTGGATCTTCTCGCGCAGCAGCAGGTCCAGCACGAACCGCTCGTCGTCGACGATCCGGTGCACCGCCGGGTCCAGCCGGGCGAAGGCGTAGAGGGCGCCCTTGGGCTTGACGCAGCTGACGCCGGGGATCTCGTTGAGCGCCTTGATCGCGATGTCGCGCTGTTCGGTGAGCCGGCCGCCGGGCAGCACCAGGTCGTTGATGGACTGGTGGCCGCCGAGCGCCGCCTGCACGGCGAACTGGGCGGGGACGTTGGGGCACAGCCGCATGCCGGAGAGCATGGTCAGGCCCTCCAGGTAGTCGCTCGCGTGCTGCTTGGGGCCGGAGACGACCAGCCAGCCGCTGCGGAAGCCGGCCACCCGGTAGGCCTTGGAGAGGCCGTTGAAGGTGAGGGTCAGCACGTCGTCGGCCAGGGCGGCCAGGCAGTGGTGCTCGGTGCCGTCGTAGAGGATCTTGTCGTAGATCTCGTCGGCGAGCACCATCAGCTGGTGGCGGCGGGCCAGGTCGAGGATGCCCTCCAGCAGTTCCCTCGGGTAGACCGCGCCGGTGGGGTTGTTGGGGTTGATGACGACGATGGCCTTGGTCCGGGCGGTGATCTTGGCCGCGATGTCGTCCAGGTCCGGGTACCACTCGGCCTCTTCGTCGCACAGGTAGTGCACGGCCTTGCCGCCGGCCAGCCGGACCACGGCCGTCCAGAGCGGGTAGTCGGGCATCGGCACGAGCACCTCGTCGCCGTCGTCCACCAGCGCGGTGACGGCCATCTGGATCAGCTCGGAGACGCCGTTGCCGAGGTAGACGTCGTTGACGGTGACGCCCTGGACCCCGCGCTGCTGGTAGTACTGCACCACCGCGCGGCGGGCCGGCAGGATGCCGCGCGAGTCGCTGTAGCCGTGGGCGGAGGGCAGGTTGCGGATGATGTCCTGGAGGATCTCCTCCGGCGCCTCGAAGCCGAACGGCGCCGGGTTGCCGGTGTTCAGCCGCAGCACGCTGTGCCCGGCCTCCTCCAGGGCGTTGGCCTGGTCGACCACCGGCCCGCGGATCTCGTAGCACACGTCATTCAGCTTGCTGGACTGGCGAAACTCCATCTGCGGCCTCCCGACCGTCACCACCGCTCCGTTGCTTCAGCTTTGTTCTACCAAGTGTGTACTTGGAAAGTCCAACCTCTTGGCTATGCTGATCCGCATGTCACGCCGAAGCTACGACCAGTACTGCGCCGTCGCCCGCGCCCTGGACGCGGTGGGGGAGCGCTGGAGCCTCCTGATCGTCCGTGAGCTCCTCGGCGGCCCGCGCCGCTACACCGACCTGCACGCCGACCTGCCCGGCGTCTCCACCGACATCCTGGCCACCCGGCTCAAGCAACTGGAGGGCGACGGACTGGTCGCCCGCCGCCGGCTGGAACGGCCGGCCAACGCGACGGTCTACGAACTGACCGCGCGCGGTCGCGAACTGCGGCCGGTCATCGAGGCGTTGGGGGAGTGGGGCCTGCCCGCGCTCGGCGAGCAGCGGCCCACGGACGCGGTGCGCGAGCACTGGTTCATTCCCCGGAAGGCGGGTGAGGAGGCGCCGGCGGCCCTCGGCTGACGGCGCGCCGGGGCGTGCGCGCCCGGCTCGGGGGCCGGGGGCGGCGGACGGGGTGAGTCGCGGCGAGGCGCGGCGAGGCGGGGCGGCGGCAAGGCCCCCGTCGCCGACCGCCGCCCCGCGCACCCAGGATGGCGCGGGCCGATAAACGATCGGTGGACGCCGGATCAGCGGCCGGGCCCCGGGGCTCCGGCCCGGCCGGCGCACACGTACGATCGTCGGATTCCGGAGCCAACTCAGCAGAACGGAGGCCGCCCGTGCCCACCACCGAGCGCGGCTACGCCAGCTACGTCGCCGTCGGGGACTCCTTCACCGAGGGCATGTGCGACGACCTGCTCCCCGACGGCCACTACCGGGGCTGGGCCGACCGGGTCGCCGCCACCCTGGCCGGGGAGTCCGACGGCTTCCGGTACGCCAACCTCGCCGTCCGCGGCAAGCTCATCGGCCAGATCCACGACGAGCAGCTCGCCACCGCCACCGCGATGGGCGCCGAGCTGGTCACCCTGGCCGGCGGCCTCAACGACGTGCTGCGCCCCGGCTGCGACGTCGACCGGGTCGAGCGCCTGCTCGGCCGCTGCGCCACCGCCCTGCGCGACACCGGCGCCACCGTCGTGCTGTTCACCAGCACCGACCCCACCCGCAGGATGGCGGGCAGCGCCCGGCTGCTGCCCGCCATCCTGCGGCTGAAGGCCTTCGTCCAGGAGCTGGGCCGGCAGGACGGCTTCGCGGTGGTCGACCTGTTCTCCGCCCCCTGCTTCGACGACCGTCGGCTCTGGGCCGAAGACCGCCTGCACCTCTCGCCCGAGGGCCACCGCCGGGTCGCCGAGGGCGTGCTGGAGGCGCTCGGCCGCCCCGCCGCCTTCGACTGGCGCGCCCCGCTGCCCGCCGCCGCCCCCGCCGGCCGCGCCGAGAAGCTGCGCGACGACGCCCGCTGGCTGCGCACCCACGTCGGCCCCTGGATCGGCCGCCGCCTCACCGGCCGCTCCTCCGGCGACGGCCGCCCGGCGAAGCGGCCGGAGCTGCTGCCGTACGTCTAGGCCTCCGACTTCGCCGGCTCCAGGACCGCGCTCGCCATCGGGGCGTGGGTGGTCCAGCCGAGCGCCGTGTAGAGCGCCTGTCCCTCCGGGGTGCCGACCAGCACGCCGGTGCGTGCGCCCCGCTCGTGCGCGGCGGACTGGAGCGTGCGCATCACCAGGGCGCCCAGGCCCCGGCGGCGGTGCTCCGGTGCGGTGGTGATCTGGTCCGGGACGGCCGTCGGGCCCGCCAGGCCCGCCTGGCCCCGGGCGGCGAGGTGGCCGGCCTCGGTGCGCACCAGCACCCGCAGGACCCCGCCCCGTTCCCAGGTGGTCAGGGTGTAGCCGGCCGGGACCTCGGGCCGCTCGGGGGCGAGCGGGACGGTCATCAGGAATCCCGGCGCGTCCAGGCGCCACCGCTCGCCCAGCCACGGGCGCACGGTCGCGTCCTCGGCGAACAGCTTCAGCCAGGTGGTCGGTGCCGTGGTGGTCTCGACGAGCTTGCGGACCTCGGCCTCGGTCGGTTCCGGCAGCACGTGCCGGCCCACCTCGCCGACCGGCGCGCCGACGTCGATGCTCCAGCCCCAGGGCCGGTCCACCGGCTCGGCGGAGCCCCGTGAGACGGCCCAGCCCGAGATCCACGTCCGGACCAGGGCTCTGATGTCCGGGTCCCGCATGCCGCCCACCTCTATCTGTAAGGGTCTCTATTGCCTCGCATACCTTACCGGCGTCGAAGGCTATCCGCCCAGTAGGATTTCCGGGTTCACGGCGCCGCCCGGCGCCCGCCTGCTGGAAGGACCCCGGACGTGCGTGAGACCGAGTCGCCGCAGGACCCCACGGCGGCCGCGCCGACCCCGCTCAGGTCCGACTGCGCCAGCTGCTTCGGGCTCTGCTGCGTCGCCCTGCCCTTCGCCGCCGGCACCGACTTCGCCGAGGACAAGCGGGCCGGCAGCCCCTGCCACAACCTCCGGACCGACTTCGGCTGCGGCATCCACGCGCAGCTGCGCGAGCGGGGCTTCCGGGGCTGCACCGTCTACGACTGCTTCGGCGCCGGGCAGCGGGTCTCCCAGGTGACCTTCGGCGGCCGCAGCTGGCGCGAGGAGCCGGACAGCGCCCGGGCGATGTTCGACGTCTTCCCGGTGGTGCGGCAGCTGCACGAACTGCTCAGCTACCTCACCGAGGCGCTCACCTTCACCGCCGCCGGGCCCCTCCACGACGAGCTGCGGCAGGCGCTGGCGGAGACCGACCGGCTGGCCGGCGGCACCCCCGAGGAGGTTCTCGCCGTCGACGTCCCGGCCCACCGCGGCCGGGTCAGCGACCTGCTGCTGCGCGCCGGCGAGCTGGTCCGCGCGGGCGTCCCGCGCCGCCGCGAGCACCGGGGCGCCGACCTCTTCGGCGCCCGGCTGCGCGGCGCCGACCTGCGCGGGGCCAACCTGCGCGGCGCCCTGCTCGTCGCGGCCGACCTCTCCGGCGCGGACCTGCGCCTCGCCGACCTGGTCGGCGCCGACCTGCGGGACGCCCAGGTGGCCGGCGCGGACCTCGGTACGGCGCTCTTCCTCACCCAGGCCCAGCTGGACGCGGCCCGCGGCGACGCCACCACCCGCATCCCGGCCGGCCTGACCCGCCCCGCCCACTGGCCCGAGGCCGCCCCGGCTCAGGCCACCGGCCCCGGGCCGCGCCAGGGCTCCCGCGCCGGCGCCCGGCCCCGCACGGGTAAGGGCGCGGGCCGCCGCCGTTAGACCTGGTGGGGGTGCGCGGGCCGCCGCTACTGGCCCACCCGGCCGTCGACGCACTCGCGCAGCAGGTCGGCGTGGCCGCAGTGGCGGGCGTACTCCTCGATCCGGTGCACCTGGAGCTCCCGGATCGACACCGCGTTCCTCCCGACCCGCTCGCCCAGGTCCTGGTACCCGGCCAACTCGGCGTCCAGCGCGGCCTGTTCGCGCTCAAGGTCGCGGAACGCGGCGTCCACCACGGCCGGTTCGCCGACGGCCTCGTCGAAGTCCGCGTCCCGCCGGCCGTAGATCTTGGGCAGCGGCTCGCCGTCGGTGATCCAGTTCCGCCAGTCCCGCTCCACCTCGGCCAGGTGCCGCACCAGCCCGAGCAGGGACATCGTCGACGGCGGCACCGAGCGGCGGGCCAGCTGCTCCGCGTCCAGGCCTTCGCACTTCATCCGCAGGGTCAGCCGGTAGTTCGTCAGGAAGTCCTGAAGGGTGGCGAGTTCACCGTCCGGTCCGGGGCCCTCGTTGTTGCGCGGATCGTCGGCCGGATCGGCCCACATGTCGGGGTAGACGGTCGCCTGGGTCCAACGTTCGGGTTCGGTCATGCCGGGCATGATCGCCGGTAACCGCCCGGCCCGCCACCGGATTGTCCGATCGGCGGGGCTACTGGGCGCTGTTGAGCGGGTCTTCGGGGACGACCGCGGCGATCCGCACGGTCGGCGGCCACGGCGGCGCGGGGGCGAAGGCGTGTACGACGGTGACGGCCGGGCGGCCGGTCGTCGCGTCGCCCTCTATCCGGGTGGAGTAGAGCTCGACCTGCTGCGCGCCCTCGGTGACGGTGCGGATGTGGCGTCCGAGCCGCGGCTGGTGTTCGAGCTCGGCGCGCAGCGCCTCCAGGGCCTCGGTGACGCCGAGTTCCTTGGCCCGCTGGGCGGATCGGTCGGTGATGGCCGCGACCGCGGGGTCTCCCGGATCGCCGTGGTCGTGCGGGTCGTTCACTCGGTTCCCTGCCGGGTCAGCAGATCGTTGACGGCCTCGTCCACGGCATCGGCCGCCTCGCGGTCGGCCGCCAGCAGAACCCGCCCCCGGTAGGCGGCGACGATCTCGGCGACCGCGACCAGGTCGACGACCGTGCCGACCTCCCCGACTTGGTCGAGGCGGTCGACCGGCACCCTGCGCAGCAGCTGCTCGGCGAGTTCGGCGTCGAGGCGCTCCGCGTCGCCGGGGAAGCCGTGGCCGGCCCGCAGCGCGGCGCGGAGTTCCTGAACCGTGTCCATCGGCGGCAGGCCCAAGCGGCCCCCGCCGTGGCCGTGCTCGGAGGGCTGGGCACTCATCTCCCACCAGCTCCTTCTTCGTCGGCTCACCCGGCGCCGGGCCGGGCCTTGTGCTCCCAACGGTAGCCGCCTCGCACCGGCCCGTGGGTCCCGTGCCCGGTAACCCGCCACACGTGGTCAGAACGTGAGCAGCCTTGACCGCAGCGCTTCGATCCGGTCGCGGTCGATGCCGAGGGCGCCGGTGAGGTAGGCCTCGACCGAGCCGTGCCGGGTGGCGAGGTCGGCGAGGGCGAGCCGGATGACGGTCTCCGGGGCGCGGCCGTAGCCCGGCCAGCGCAGTTCGCGGCCGGGGTGGGCGGCGTGCCAGTCGGCGACGAGGTGCGGGGTGGCGAGTTCGGTGAGGGCGAAGTCGGCGGCGATGTCGTCCTCCCCGACGCCGAGCAGGGTGAGCAGCAGGGCGGCGATCAGGCCGGTGCGGTCCTTGCCGGAGGCGCAGTGGAAGACCACCGGGGCGTCGGCGACGGCGATCACGTCCAGGGTCCGGCGGATCTCCTTCACCCCGTCCTCGGCGACCTCGGCGAAGCGGTCGGCGAGGTAGCGCCAGGGGTCGAGCCCCGGGTCGATCTCGGCCTGGTCGTACGGGCGGTGCTCGATCGAGAGGTTGTGGTACTCCAGGCCCTCGAAGTCGGGCACCCGGCCCATGGCGGCGATCTCCCAGTCGTAGCGCAGGTCGATCACGGTCCGCACGCCGAGCGACCGCAGCCTGTCCAGGTCGCCGGGGGAGGAGAGCTTGCCGAGTGAGTCGGAGCGGTAGAGCAGGCCCCACCGGACGCTCCGTCCGTCGCGGGCCCGACAGCCGCCCAGGTCGCGGAAGTTGTGCAGGGCCTCGAACTCGATCCGGCGCGTCGTCATGCGCGGAACTCTAACCGTCGGCGCCGGCGTACCCGCGGGCGAGCAGGTCGAAGGCGCGTTCGGCGTCGGCGGCGGCCTCGGGGTGGAGGTCGTCGGCGGTGCGGCCGCCCTCGCCGATGCGGCGCCAGTTGTGCAGGGCCAGGACCCGCTGGGTGGCGGTGACCTGGGCGGCGAGCAGGGCGGCGGTGAGCTCCCGGGGCCCGGGCAGGTCGGGGGCCTCGCGCAGCGCCTCGGCGAGGGACTGCTCGGCGCGGGCGACGTAGGCGCCGACCCGGGCGGCCAGGCTGGGGGTGCCGTGGACCAGGGCGGTGAAGGCCAGCACCTGGGGGTGGTCGTTGAGGCCGGTGACCGGGTCGCGCCGGGCGAGGCCGTCCAGGAAGTCCCGGCGCAGGGCGTCGAGCACCGACTCCTCGGGGCCCCGGCCCCGGACCACGTCCGCCGACTGCTCCTGGTGGTCGGCGAAGCGGTGGACGACCAGGTCCTCCTTGCTGGGGAAGTAGGAGAACAGCGTCGGCTTGGAGACCTCGGCCGCCGCCGCGACGTCCGCCACGGACACCCGGTCGAAGCCGTGTTCCAGGAACAGGGTGATGGCCGCCTCGGAGATGGCCCGCCGGGTCCGCTCCTTCTTGCGCTCCCGCAGTCCGCTCATGCGGGTCAGGCTAACAGCCGGATTGACCGGGGAAGATTGCTGAACCGGTATGACGATCCCGGAGTCACCGGGCGGCCGGCACGCCTCGGTCGGCGAGCACCTCGCGGACCACGCGGCGGGCGTTGGCCGTCCGCGCCTGGTCGGTGTGACGGTAGTACGGGATCGACACCAGGGCGATGGAGAACGCCCAGGCGCGGCCACGGGCCCACGTCGCCCCGTCCGCGCCCAGGGCCGCGCGGAAGGCCGGACGGGCGGCGGCGGGCAGCAGGTTCCAGGCGGGGATCAGGTCGGCGGTCGGGTCGCCGACGCCCATCTGGGCGAAGCCGAGGACGGCGGCCAGCCGGCCGGTACGGGAGAGCAGCAGGTTGCCGGGGGTCAGGTCACCGTGCAGCCAGACCGGCGGACCGTCGTACTCGGGCAGTCGCAGTGCCCGCTCCCACAGGGCGGTCGCGGCCGCCGCGTCGAGGGAGCCGGAGAGCTGGGCGATGGCCGTGCGGGTGGCGCCGTCCCGGGCGGCCAGCGGGACACTGCGCTGGGCGGCTGGGGCGCCGGCCGGATCGGCGGCGCGCAGCGCGTTGAGGAAGCCGGCCAGGTCCCGGGCCAGTGCCTCGGGTGCGGCCGGCGAGCCGGCCACCGGATTGGCGCCGTCCAGCCAGCGCAGCACCGACCACTCCCACGGGTAGCCGCCGGCGGGCCGGCCGACCGCCAGCGGCGCCGGAACGGGCAGCGGCAGCCGCGGCGCCAGCCGGGGCAGCCACTGCTGCTCCCTCCGCAGGCCCGCCGCCGCCCACTCCACCCGGGGCAGCCGGACGGCGAGTTCGGTTCCGAGGCGGAACATCGCGTTGTCCGCCCCGGGGGTGGACACCGGGGTGACCGGGAGGCGCTCCCACTGCGGGAACTGGGCGGAGATCAGCCGCCGCACCAGGGCCGCGTCGACCACCGGTCCGTCGGGGAGCGTCCGGGTGGCAGCGCACATGCCCGGCAGCGTACTCCGCCGCTCGTCCCGGTTCTTCCGGATTCCCGAACTTCGCACGCTCCGAAGGCCGTTCGCGGCCACTCGAAGAACGTCCGGGGCCGTCCGCAGCCGTCCGGAGCCGTCCGCAGCCGTCCGGGGCTCTCGGCGCCGGAGGTCAGCCGAAGCTGACCCGCACCCCGATGGTGCCGCCCTTGCCGAAGCGCAGCACGTTGGCGGTCAGCGCCACCGCGCACAGCAGCCCGTACTTGCGCCGCAGCAGCTTCCGGTAGCCGGGCGCCCGGACCGGGTCCAGCACGGCGGTGGCCGCCACCTGGGCGCCGAGCGGGTTGCCGCGGATGTCGCTCGGCCCGACCAGCACGTCCGAACGGTTGCGCAGGCGCTTGACCTTGCCCGTCTTCGTGACGGTGGTGAAGACCAGCGCGTCCCCGTCGCGCGCGACCCACACCGGGGTGGCGACCGGATCGCCGTTCCTCCGGTACGTGGTGAACAGCAGGTACTTGGCGGCAGCGAGCCGCTCCAACTCGGCGGCGGCATCCAGGGTGTCCATGCCCGCCAGCCTAGGAAGCCCCGGCTGCGCCCCGCTCAAGCCTCGATGGGGTGCCGTCCGGACTCCGTCCCGGTCGTGCGGAACGCCGCTCGCAACACCGCCGGAACGCCGTCCGAATCGCCGCCGGAACGCCGCTCGGAACACCGCCGGATCGCCGCGCCACGCCCGGCCGATCCGGGTGCGGCCGGGCGCCACCGTCGGCACCTGCCAGAATGCAGGGCGTACGGCGAAAGCACTGAAGGAGAAGGTGACCGGCTTCGTGACCACGCCAGTCGAACAGGTGGCCCGGCAGGCCCAGCAGGCGATCGAGCGCAAGATCGCCGAGGAACTGGGCGTCCGCGAGGGGCAGGTGAAGGCGGCCGTCGACCTGCTCGACGGCGGCGCGACCGTCCCCTTCGTGGCCCGCTACCGCAAGGAGGTCACCGGCTCCCTCGACGACGCCCAGTTGCGCGCCCTGGAGGAGCGGCTGCGCTACCTGCGCGAGCTGGAGGACCGCCGGGCGGCCGTCCTGGAGTCGATCGAGGCCCAGGGCAAGCTGGACGACGCGCTGCGCGCCCGGGTGCTCGCCGCCGACTCCAAGGCCCGCCTGGAGGACATCTACCTGCCGTTCAAGCCGAAGCGGCGCACCAAGGCCCAGATCGCCCGCGAGGCCGGGCTGGAGCCGCTGGCCGACACCCTGCTCGCCGACCCCACCCAGGACCCGGCCGCGCTCGCCGCCCAGTACCTGAACGAGTCGGTGGCCGACCGGAACGCCGCCCTGGAGGGCGCCCGGGCGATCCTGGTCGAGCGCTTCGGCGAGGACGCCGACCTGGTCGGCTCGCTGCGCGAGCGGATGTGGACCCGCGGCCGGCTGGTCGCCACCGTCCGCGACGGCAAGGAGGGCGACGGCGCCAAGTTCGCCGACTACTTCGACTTCGCCGAGCCGTTCACCAAGCTCCCCTCGCACCGCATCCTGGCGATGCTGCGCGGCGAGAAGGAGGAGGTGCTGGACCTCGAACTCTCCCCGTACGACGGCGAGTCCGAGGGCGACCTGCCCGGGGAGAACGACTACGAGCAGCGGATCGCCACGCGCTTCGGCATCGCCGACCGCGGCCGCCCGGCCGACAAGTGGCTCGGCGACACCGTCCGTTGGGCCTGGCGCACCCGCATCCTGGTGCGGCTCGGCATCGACCTGCGGGCCCGGCTGCGCGCCGAGGCCGAGGAGGAGGCGGTGCGCGTCTTCGCCGCCAACCTGCGCGACCTGCTGCTCGCCGCCCCGGCCGGCACCCGCGCCACCATGGGCCTGGACCCGGGCTTCCGCACCGGGGTGAAGGTCGCCGTGGTGGACGCCACCGGCAAGGTCGTCGCGCACGAGACGATCTACCCGCACCAGCCCGCCAACAAGTGGGACGCCTCGATCGACACCCTGGCCGTGCTGGCCAGGAAGCACGACGTCGACCTGATCGCGATCGGCAACGGCACCGCCTCCCGGGAGACCGACAAGCTCGCCGAGGACCTGATCAGGCGCCACCCCGAGCTGAAGCTCACCAAGGCGATGGTCAGCGAGGCCGGTGCCTCGGTCTACTCGGCCTCCGCGTTCGCCTCCCAGGAGCTGCCCGACCTGGACGTGTCGATCCGCGGCGCGGTCTCGATCGCCCGCCGGCTCCAGGACCCGCTGGCCGAACTGGTCAAGATCGACCCCAAGTCGATCGGCGTCGGCCAGTACCAGCACGACCTCAGCGAGGTGAAGCTCTCCCGCTCGCTGGACGCCGTGGTCGAGGACTGCGTCAACGCCGTCGGCGTGGACGTCAACACGGCCTCGGCGCCGCTGCTCACCAGGGTCTCCGGCATCACCGGCACGCTGGCCGACAACATCGTGGCCCACCGCGACGCCAACGGCCCGTTCCGCACCCGCAAGCAGCTCAAGGACGTCGCCCGGCTCGGCCCCAAGGCCTTCGAGCAGTGCGCCGGCTTCCTGCGCATCCCGGGCGGTGAGGACCCGCTGGACGCCTCCAGCGTGCACCCCGAGGCCTACCCGGTGGTGCGCCGCATCCTGGCCGCGACCGGCGGGGAGCTGCGCGAGCTGATCGGCAACGGCGAGCGGCTGCGCGCGCTGCGCCCGGCGGACTTCGCCGACGACAAGTTCGGCGTCCCGACCGTCACCGACATCCTCGGCGAGCTGGACAAGCCCGGCCGCGACCCGCGCCCGGCCTTCCGGACGGCGACCTTCAAGGAGGGCGTCGACAAGATCGGCGACCTGGAGGTCGGCATGGTGCTGGAGGGCGTGGTCACCAACGTCGCCGCCTTCGGCGCCTTCGTGGACGTGGGCGTCCACCAGGACGGGCTGGTGCACGTCTCGGCGCTGTCGCGGAACTTCGTCAAGGACCCGCGCGAGGTGGTCAAGCCCGGCGACATCGTCAAGGTCCGGGTGCTCACGGTGGACGTGCCGCGCAAGCGCATCGGGCTGACCCTGCGGCTGGACGACGAGGTCGGGCGCGAGCGCGGCGGCGACCGGGGCGACCGCGGCGGTCAGGGCGGTGACCGGCAGGCCCGCCCGCCGCGCCAGGAGCGACGCGGCAGCAGCGGCGGCGGCGGTCAGGGCGGACGCGGCGGCCAGGACCGGCGCGGTGGCGGTGACCGGGGCGGCTTCGGCGGCGGCGCGCCGGTCAACAGCGCCATGGCGGACGCCCTGCGCCGCGCGGGCCTGGCCGGTGGCGGCGCAGGCGGCTCGGGCGACCGTCGCTCCGGGCGGCGCTGAGCCACCGGACCACGGGGGCCGCTGGGCCACGGGGGCCGGTGGGCCACGGCGGCCCGGTGGACGACGACGGCGGTGGGCGCGCTCGGAGCGCCCACCGGCCGTCGGCCCTCGGCCGGATGCCTAGAGCAGGAGCTTGTCCTTGGCCTTCTGGTACTCCTCCTCGGAGATGGCGCCCTTCTCCTTCAGGTCCGCCAGTCTCGCCAGGTCGTCGACGTGGCTGCGCCCGGTGGCGCCGACCGCGGTGGAGCCGCCGGCCGGCCCCGTCCCGGCCGCGTCCCGGATGTAGGCCTTGAACGCGGCCTCGGACCGTTGTGCCTGTTCGACGTCCCGTTTGCTCATCGACGTCCCGCGGACGATCAGATAGGCGAGGACGCCGATCAGCGGCAGGACGATCACCAGGACCAGCCAGCCGGCCTTGCCCCAGCCGCTGAGGTCGTGGCTGCGGAAGATGTCCGTGATGATCTTGAACAGCAGGAAGAACCAGAGGATCCAGAGGAACAGCTCCAGCAGCGTCCAGAAGATGTGGAGCGCGGGGTAGTCCACGGCCAGCAGTTTGGTGTCCATGGCCGAGTCATATCACCGCAAAACGGACATGGCTTCCTGATGTTCGGCCGTTCCAGTGGTCTTCCCGCCCGACGGGAATAGTCACGCCGGTCAGCGCCGGTCAGCGCCGGACAGCGGCGATCGGCGCCGGGAGCAGGCCTCAGCCCAGCCCCGCCCGCCGCCGCAGCTCCACCGCCAGCTCGACCAGCTCGCCCCACCAGGCGTCGTGCCCGGCCAGCAGCAGCCGCCGCGCCTCCGCCGGCGGCACCGCGCGGACCTCGACCACCTGCTCGCCGTCCGCCGGATTGGTCGGCGCGGAGTCCAGCGCGACCTCGCCCCAGCCCCACAGCCAGGCCTTCTCCGGGTGCGGCTGCCACGGCCGGTACGGCGTCGGGTCCTCGGTGCGGCAGCGGTGCGCGCCCAGCCACCCGGGCTCGCCGAGCAGTCGGGCGCCCGCCTCCTCGCTCAGCTCGCGGACCAGGCAGGCGGCGATGCTCTCGCCCTTCTCGCGGGTGCCGCCGGGCAGGAACCAGTGGTCCCGGTCGTCGCGGCAGAGCACCACCTGACCGTCCGCGAAGCCGACCAGGTGGATGTTGGTGACCAGTGCGTCCGGCGGCAGCTCGGTGGAGAACTGCGCGTCGAACCGCCCCCAGCTCCAGTACTGCGGCGCGTGCAACGCCGGGAACAGTGCGGCGAGTTCGGCGGATCTGGCGTCGGTGTCGGTGCGGTCCGTGGTATCGGTCATTCCGAGATCGTAGTGCCGGCCGGGAAACGGCGGGGGACGGTCGGATGGACGAGGGTGATGTCGGACGTGGAGATGGCGCGCGGGCGGCGCGGGCGCGCCCCCTCGGCCGGGGCGCCGACCCAACTGCCCAGGGAGATCTCGGCGGTGATGCCCGGTCCGAACCCGGCGATCAGCCCGGTGGTGCCCTCCGGCACGCCGCCGTCGGCGAACAGCCGGGCCAGCGCGTCGAAGACCACGGCGCTGGCGATGTTGCCGCGCTCGGTGAGCGTCGCCCGGCTGTAGCGGAAGGTGGCCGGCTCCAGGGCGAGGAAGCGGCACAGGTCGTCCAGGATGCGCGGCCCGCCCGCGTGCACGACGTAGAAGCCGAGCCCGGAGACGTCCCAGCCGTGCTCCCCGGCGAGGCCGCGCAGCGCGGGCGCGAGCAGTTCCATCGTGCCGGGCACCCGCTTGTCCAGCTGGAAGTGGAAGCCGGTGTCCTTCACCCCGTAGGAGATCCAGTCCTCGGTGTGCGGGACGAGGTGCGAGCCGTTGCGCTCGACCTGCACGCCGTGCCCGCCCTGCCCGCGCATCACCGCGGCGGCGACGGCGTCCCCGAACAGGCCGTTGGAGAGCAGCGAGCCGACGTCGAGGTCGGTCGGCTGGTAGCACAACGAGCAGAACTCGCAGGCGACGATCAGCACGTTGGCGCCCGGGTAGGCACGGCAGAAGTCGTGGGCGCGGTTGACGGCCGCGCCACCGGCCGCGCAGCCGAGTTGGGCGATCGGCACCTGGCGGGTGTCCGAGCGGAAGCCCATGGTGTTGATCAGCCAGGCGGTCAGCGAGGGCATCATGAAGCCGGTGCAGGACACGTAGACGATCAGGTCGATGTCCCGGGCGGTCAACTCGCCGTAATCCAGGGCCTGTTCGACCACCTCGGGGACGCGGCGCTTGGCCTCCCGCCGGTACACCTCGTTGCGGACGGTGAACCCCGGGTGGGTGAGGGTCCGCTCGATCGGCTGGACCAGGTGCCGGGTGCGCACCCCGGTGTTCTCGATCAGCCGCAGTACCAGGCCGAGTTGGGGGTGGTCGGCGTGCAGGGTGCGGGCCAGGGCGAGGGTCTGGTCGAGGGTGATGACGTGCTCGGGCACGGCGATCGCCGGGCGGCACAGTGTGGCCATGGGCGGGTCTTCCCTGGGGGCCTGCTGGCAGGCCGGTGGACGCGTGGAAGAGGTCGGGGCTGGCGGGGCGGGCGGTTACCAGGCCACCGGCAGGGTGCGCGGGAAGCGCCAGATCGAGCCGGAGTTCCAGTCGAGTTCGGCGGGCTCGACGGCCAGCCGCAGCCCGGGGAAGCGGCGCAGCAGGGTGCCGATGGCGACCTGGAGCTCCATCCGGGCCAGGTGCGATCCGAGGCAGTGGTGCTGGCCGTAGCCGAAGGCCATGTGGGTGGGCGCGCCGCGGTCGAGGTCCAGTTCGTCGGGGCGCTCGTAGAAGGCCGGGTCCCGGTTGGCGGTCAGGTAGGAGACGTGCACGGCCTCGCCGGCCCGGATCAGCACCCCGCCCAGCTCGACGTCCTCGGTGGCGACCCGGGCGATGCCGACGCCCTGGCGGAACGGGACGAAGCGCAGCAGCTCCTCCAGGGCCCGGGGCAGCGTCTCGGGCCGGGCGCGCAGCTTGGCGAGCTGCTCGGGGTGGGTGAGCAGGGTGTAGGCGAGGTTGCCGAGCTGGTAGGTGCTGGTGTCGTGGCCGGTGACCAGCAGGACCATCGCCATCACGGTCAGCTCGTCCGGGCCGAGCAGTTCGTCGCCGTCGCGGGCGGTGGCGAGGGCGCTGATCAGGTCCTCGCCGGGGTGGGCCCGGCGGGCGGCGGTGAGCTCGGTGAAGTACGCGCGCAGCGCGGTCTTGGCGGCCTCCTGGCCGTCCTTGCTGCCGGGGCCCATCCGCATCATCGCGACCGCGTGGCCGCGCAGTTCGTCGCGGTCGGCGGCGGGGATGTCCAGTAGTTCGCAGATGGTGGTGAGGGGGAGGCGGGCGGCCAGGAAGTGCATCAGGTCGGCGGGGGCGCCGTGTTCGGTCATCTCGTCGAAGTAGCCGTCGACCGTCCGCTGGGTGGTCGGGCGCAGCCGTTCGACCCGGCGGTTGGTGAAGCCCTGGGCGACGAGCCGGCGCAGCCGGTTGTGGGCGGGCGGGTCCATCAGGTTGATCGCCTCGGCCTGGGCGATCGGGGCGGGCGTCATCCGGGGCAGGTCGCGGCCGATTCCGGCGGCGCGGCTGAACCGGCGGTCGGTGGTGACCAGCTTGACGTCCTCGTAGCGGGTGGCCAGCCAGGCCTCGCCCTCGCCGTGCGGCAGCCGGATCCTGGCGACCGGGGCCTCGGTGAGCAGCCGCTTCAGGAGGGGGTCGAACTCCAGGCCTTCGGTGTGCTGGAAGGGGCAGTCCCACACGGGGGTGCTGGTGGTCACGGGCCGGTCCAATTGTCATCGTCATGCCGGGTGGTGGCGCCCGAGGGGGTGTCGGTCTCGTTCGGGCGTGGACATGCAGATGGTGCCCCATGACATGGCAAAAAGGGGAATTTGGCTGGAAGTTAGCTCTAAAGAGTGAGATTCGGATGATAGTAACGCGAACACTGCGGGGTGGACGGTGAGTTGACGGTCAGCCGCCCGGCGCGACCAGCCCGGTCTCGTACGCCAGCACCACCGCCTGCGCCCGGTCGCGCAGGTTGAGCTTGGCGAAGATCCGGGCCACGTGGGTCTTCACCGTCGACTCGCTGAGCGTCAGTCGGCGCGCCAGCTCGGTGTTGGACAGCCCGCGGCCGAGCAGCGCGAGCACCTCCGCCTCGCGCGGGGTGAGCGGCGCGAGGTCGCGGTGCAGCGGCGGGGCGTCACCGCCGGGCGCCGGGCGCGGGGCGCCGGCCGCGAAGCGCTCCACCAGGCGCCGGGTGATCGAGGGGGCGAGCAGCGCGTCCCCGGTGTCGACCAGCCGGACGGCGGCGGCGAGGTGGGCCGAGGTGACGTCCTTCAGCAGGAAGCCGCTGGCCCCGGCGGACAGCGCGGCGTAGACGTAGTGGTCCAGGTCGAACGTGGTCAGCATGACCACCCGGCAGCCGGGCACCTGGGCCAGGATGCGCCGGGCGGCCTCCAGGCCGTCCATGACGGGCATCCGGATGTCCAGCAGGGCGACGTCCGGGCGGTGCAGCACGGCGGCGGCCACCGCCTCGGCGCCGTCGGCGGCCTCGGCGACCACGTCGATGCCGCGCGCGGTGAGGATCATCCGGAAGCCGGTGCGCACCAGCTCCTGGTCGTCGGCGATCACCACCCGGGGGCGGCGCTCCCGGGCCTCGGTCAGCTCGTCCTCCGTCACGGCCGGTCCAGCGGGATGCGGGCGCGGACCCGGAAGCCGCCGCCGAGCCGGCGCCGGGCGTCCAGGTCCCCGCCGTACACCGCGACCCGCTCGCGCAGGCCGACCAGCCCGCGCCCGGCGCCGTCCGGTGGGGCCCCGGCCGGTCGCGGTGCCGCCGGGCCGGACACCGGGCCCGGTGCCGGGCCGGCTGAGGGGCCCGGTGCCGGACCGGGCTCCCCGGAGAGCACGCTCGGGCCGCTGTTGAGCACCTCCACCCGCAGGTAGTGGTCCGCGTAGCGCACCGTCACCTCCGCCGTCACCCCGTCCCCGTGCTTGAGCGCGTTCGTCAGCGCCTCCTGGACGATCCGGTACGCCGTCACGTCGATGCCGCCCGGCAGCGGCCGCGGCTCCCCGGAGATCCGCACCTCGACCGGCAGCCCGGCGAAGGCGAACCGGTCGATCAGCGGGCTCAGCCGGCTCAGGCTGGGCTGCGGCGCGAAGCCGTCCCCCGCCGCCTCCTCCTCGCCGCCGTCCGCCGCCGGGGCGAGCAGCCCCAGCAGGTGCCGCAGCTCCGTCATGGTGTCCCGCCCGGCCGCCTCGACCGCGGCCATCGCCGCCGCCGCCTCCTGCGGCATGGTCGCCAGCACCTCGCGCGCCGCCCCGGCCTGCACCACCATCAGGCTCACGTTGTGGCTCACGATGTCGTGCAACTCGGCCGCGATCCGGGCCCGTTCGGCGTCCACGGCCGTCCGGGCGGCGCTCTCCCGCTCCCGCTCCAGCAGCCAGCCGCGCTCGCCGATGGCCGCCCGGTGCAGCCGGCGCGCCCGGACCAGCGCGACCGCCAGCCAGCCGGCCCCCGCACTCGCCGCACCGGCCACCGCGACGGCCGTCCAGTCCCACCACGTTCCCCACACGACGCCAGCTTCCCAGGCCAGGGCATGATCCACATCATCCGGGGGTGCCGTCCGAGTACATCCCCGGTACTACGGCCGCCCGCGGTTACACCCCGGGTCGGACGTTCCGGCCGGGGCCCCGCGCCTACCGTCGTCCACCATGAGCAATGATCACGACGGGACCTCCCGGCCGGACGACGCCCCGGCCGTCGTCGAGCTGACCGCGGTCCACAAGGAGTTCGGCGACGCCAAGGCGCTCGACGGCGTCGACCTGCGGATCCGCGCGGGCGAGGCGGTCGCCGTGATGGGCCCCTCGGGGTGCGGCAAGTCCACCCTGCTGAACATGGTGGCCGGGCTGGACCGGCCCTCCGGCGGCACCGTCCGCGTCCAGGGCCAGGACCTCGGGCAGCTGAACGAGACCGGCCTGGCCCTGTTCCGCCGCCGCCACGTCGGCATGGTCTTCCAGTTCTTCAACCTGATCGACGACCTCCCCGCCCTCGACAACGTCGCCCTGGCCGCCCAGCTGACCGGCACCAGCGCCCGCCAGGCCCGCCGCCGGGCACTGGAACTGCTGGACGAACTCGGCGTCGCCCACCGCAAGGACGTCTACCCGGCCACGCTCAGCGGCGGCGAGCGCCAGCGGGTCGCGGTGGCCCGCGCCCTGATGAACCGCCCGGCCCTGCTGCTCGCCGACGAGCCCACCGGCGCCCTGGACAGCCGCTCCGGCGAGCAGGTGATGGACCTCCTGATCGACCTCAACCAGATCGGCCAGACCCTGCTGATCGTCACCCACGACCCCGCCCTGGCCACCCGGTGCGCCAGCCGGCTGGTCGAGTTCGCGGACGGCCGGGTGGCCGGCGACCGGACGCTGGAGCCGCGGTCATGACCGGAGCCGTCTGGCGCGCCTCCCGGGCGGCCGTGAAGCGCCGCCGGGTGCAGACCCTCGTGATCGGCCTGGTCGTCTTCTGCTCCACCACGACCGTGCTGCTCGCCCTCGCGGTGATCAGCGCCGCCCGGGCCCCCTTCGACGACGCGTTCTCCCGGCAGCGCGGCGCCCACGTCGTCGCGACCTTCGACCCGGCCGGGGCCACGGCGGAACAACTGGCCGCCACCGCGCACCGCCCGGGCGTCGAGGCCGCCGCCGGGCCGTTCGACCAGGCCGTGGTGGAGATCCCCACCGACTGGATCGGCAGCCCGCCCGGCGCGCTCACCCTCGTCGGCCGCTCCGACCCGGCCGGCCCGGTGGACCGGGTGCAACTGCTGGGCGGCCGCTGGGCGAGCAAACCCGGCGAGGTCGTCGTCAACGAGCCGTTCGGCGGCTTCCCGGACGAGTACCTGGACTACCCGCTGCCCCTCAGCGGCGGCCAGACGCTCACCATCGTCGGCTACGCCACCAGCATGAGCCAGAGCGCGGGCGGCTGGGTCACCCCCGAACAGGCGGCGGCCCTGCACCCCACCGCCCGGCAGATGCTCTACCGGTTCTCCGACGCCTCCGACGAGCGGCGGCTCACCTCCGCCCTGGCCGGCGCCACCGAGGGCCTGCCGAAGGGCGCGCTCACCAACGTCCAGTCCTACCTGGTGCTCAAGGACGCCTTCTCCGCGGGCGCCGACGCCTACCTGCCGCTGATGACGGTCTTCGGCGTGCTCGGCCTGGTCGTCGCCGCGCTGATCGTCGGCAACGTGGTGAGCGGCGCGGTGGTCTCCGGCTACCGGCACATCGGCGTGCTCAAGGCGATCGGCTTCACCCCGCGCCAGGTGGTCACCGTCTACCTGACCATGGTCTCGGTGCCCGCCGTCGCCGGCACCGTCCTCGGCACCGCGACCGGCTGGGTGGCGGCCCACCCGATCCTCCGGTCGGCCTTCTCCGGGATCACCACCGGCACCGCCGTGATCGAACCGGCCGGCTGGCTGCCCGTCGCCACCCTGGTCAGCGTCCCGCTGCTGGTCCTCCTCGCCGCCCTCCTCCCGGCCTCCCGCGCCCACCGGCTCTCCGCCGCCCAGGCCATCTCGGCCGGCAGCGCGCCGCGCACCGGGCGCGGGCTGACGATCCAGCGCCGGCTGAGCGGCACCCGCCTGCCGCGCGCCGTCAGCCTCGGCCTCGGCCAGCCCTTCGCCCGCCCCGGCCGCACCGCGCTCACCATGTCGGCGATCGTGCTCGGCGTGCTCACCGTGACCGTGACGTCGGGACTGGCCACCACCCTGACCAGGCTGGCCGGCCACGACGACGGCCACACCCACGTGCGGGTGCAGACCGCCCACTTCTCGGGCAACAGGACCGAGCCCCGGCTCACCCCCGCCCAGACCGAGACGATGCTGCGGACCACCCCCGGCGCCGACCGGTTCCATGTCCGCGGCCTGGTCAAGGTCGGTCTGGTCGGCTACACCCAGCCCGCCTTCGCCGACTTCTACGGCGGCGACGACCTCGCCGAGGAGATGCGCCGCGAGGTGGCCAGGGGCCGCGCGGCGACCGGGCCGAACGAGATCGAGGCCGGGCCCTCCTTCCTCCGGGAGCACGGACTCAAGCTCGGCGACAAGCTCACCCTGGACCTCGACGGCCGACGGCTGACCGTCACCCTGGTCGGCGAGGTGGTCCAGGGCAACGCCCGGGCCTTCACCTCCAACGACCTCACCCGGGCCGCGCTCACCGACGACCCGCACGCGGTCGAGTACGACATCAGGCTCGCCGAGGGCGCCGACGCCGAGGCCTACCAGCGGGCCGTGACGGCCGCCGACCCCAGCCTCTCCGCCCAGGTGTTCGCCCCCGACCCGGCCGGCCCGGTCGTCGCGGTCATCAGCTTCGCCACGATCTTCACCGTCCTGCTGTCGGTGGTCGCCGCGCTGGGCGTCTTCAACACCCTGCTGCTCACCATCCGCGAGCGCCGCCGGGACCTCGGCATGCTCAAGTCGATCGGCATGACACCCCGCCAGGTGGTGGCGATGACGGTCACCTCGGTGGCCTGGCAGGGCGCGGTCAGCGCGCTCATCGGCGTCCCGGCCGGGATCCTGGCGCACCGGCTGCTCATCGAGAACGTCGGGAACATCCTCTTCCCGGAGTGGACGATGGACGTCTGGAGCGCCCCGCTGCTCACCGGCGTCGGCGTCGCCGGGGTCGCGATCGCCGTCCTCGGCGCGCTCCTCCCGGCCCGCTCGGCGGCCCGGCTGCCGATCGCCGAGGTGCTGCACAACGAGTGACCCGGGCGCGGTGGCGCCACGTCCCGGTCGAACTGACGTGGCGTCACCACCTCCTGTTCGAGGCCCTATCATCGCGCCATGGCCACCGCTGAGCTGATCCGCATCGTCTCCCGCTCCTCGCCCATGGCGCTCGCCCAGGTCGAACGGGTCCGCGCCGAACTCGCCGCCCTGCACCCGGGGCTGCGCACCGAGGTCGTCCCCGTCACCACCTCGGGCGACCGCTGGACGGGTGATCTCGCCGCGCTCGGCGGCAAGGGCGCCTTCACCAAGGAGGTCGACGCCGCGCTCCTCGCCGGGGAGGCCGACGTCGCCGTCCACTGCCTCAAGGACGTCCCCGCCGACCGCCCGCTCCCGGCGGGGACGGTGTTCGCCGCCTACCTGCGCCGCGACGACATCCGCGATGCCCTCGTCCACCCCGGTGGCCTGCCGCTGGCCGACCTCCCCGCCGGCACCCGGATCGGCACCTCCTCCGTCCGCCGGGTCGCCCAACTCGCCGCCGCCCACCCGCACCTGGAGTGCGTGCCGATCCGCGGCAACGCCAACAGCCGGCTCGCCAAGCTGGCCGCCGGGGAAGCGGACGCGCTGCTGCTCGCCGTCTCCGGCCTGGAGCGGATCGGCGAACGGGCGCGGGTCACCGAGGTGCTCGGCGTCGAGGCGATGTGCCCGCCGATCGGTGCCGGCATCCTCGTCCTCCAGTGCCGCGAGGGCGACACCGCGACCATCGAGGCGGTCACCGGCCTCGGCCACCACGACACCTGGCGCGAGGCCGCGGCCGAGCGGATGTTCCTGCACGCCCTCCAGGGCCACTGCAACAGCCCGATCGCCGGCTACGCCCGGGCCGAGCGGGACGGCCGCCTCTCGCTGCGCGGCCGGGTCTTCAGCCCGGACGGCAAGCGGGTGCTGGACGCCCACGAGTGGGCCGGCGCTCTCTCCCCGGAGGACCTCGGGACCTCGGTGGCCCTGGCGCTCAAGCGGCAGGGGGCCCAGGAGCTGATCTCCTCGATCCCGCACTGAGTTCCGGTCCTCCTCGGCCCGGTTCCTCCGCCCCTCCGGTTTGCCTGACGGGTACATGCGGTAACCGGGCGGTGACCCTGCGGTCGCGTTTCCCGTCCGGAGCGAGAACCGGGCGGGCGTCCCGGGCGTCCGTTTGGGGCGTGATCAGTTCGGTGCTCGGCGGAATGCCGATGTTCTGGCCCGGGCTGCTGCTCTCGCTGGTGCCCGCGGCTCTGCTGAACCGGCCGGTGGGGCGGCTGCTGCGGGCCCACTGGGTGGTGGGCTTCCTGCTGCTGCTCGGGCTCGGCGGCGTGGTCGTCTCGACGCTGCTGCCCCAGGCCTTCGAACTCGCCGAGGGCGGCGTCCGGCACTGCACCGTGCTGGGCGGCCGGTGGCGCTCGCCGGACGAGCTGCTGCACGTCCGGGACATCGGACTCAAGCTGGCGACCTACGCCCCGGTCGGCTTCGCGGCGGCGCTGGCGGGTACCCGGCGGCGGGTGGCGGCGGCCCTGCTGGGCGCGGCGGCGCTGCCGTTCGCGGTGTCGGCGGTGCAGTACGCGGTGCCCGCGATCGGCCGGGCCTGCGACGTGCAGGACGTGTGGGACGGTGTGCAGGGGGTCGTCCTGGGAGCGGCGCTCGGCTTGGTGGCGGGGCCGCTGGCGCGGGCGGTACGGGCGCGGGCGTCGTGACCTACCGCTCAAGGAGCGGGAGCAGCCGGGCGTCGTGACCTACCGCTCAAGGAGCGGGAACAGCCGGGCGACGGCGGCGACCGGGCGGGCTCCGGCGGGCCGGGCGGCCGGGTCGCTCTCGCGGTCCCGGTAGCGGGCCAGGAGCCGGCGGACCTCGCCGCCGACGGCGGCCAGCTCGGCGGGGGTCAGGTAGACGACGGTGCTGAAGGCCTCGTCCTGCTGCCACTCGGCCGGGGCCTCGGCGCGCCGGGCGAGCCAGCGCTGGTGGCTCTCGTCCTCCAGCCCGCGCGCCAGCTCGTCGAACTCGCCACCGGTGGCAGGGCGTTGGGGTGCCGGCAGCCGCCACGGCCGGGCCCGTCCGTCGGTGGCCGGGGCCTCCTCGATCAGCCCGTAGCGGGCCAGCTGTCGCAGGTGGAACGAGCAGAGGCCGGAGCTGAGGCCGAGCCGGGCGGCGGCCTCGGTGGAGGTGACGGTGCCGTGCTCGGCCAGCAGCTCCAGCAGCGCGGTGCGGACGGTGTGCTCGGGGAGCGGGCCGGTTCTGACGAGGTCTTCGGTCACTTTGCAAAGTCTGCTACTTTGCAAAGTCCGATCGCAAGTACCGTCTCTCGAAGGAGCGCCCTCCCGTGTCCGAGCTGCGCGAACGGCCGACCGTCCTGCGGATCACCGAGGTGGGGGAGGAGATCCTGCACCGCCCCTGCCGCACGGCCACCGAGGAGGACTTCGGCAGCGAGCGCCTGGAGCGGCTCATCGAGGACATGTTCGTCACCATGGAGGTGGCCGAGGGCTGCGGCCTGGCGGCGAACCAGGTGGACGTGGACCTGCGGCTGTTCGTCTACGACTGCGTCGACGACGAGGGCGTCCGGCACACCGGCCACGTGCTCAACCCGGTGGTCGACGAGCAGCCGCCCGGCCGCGCGCTGATCGAGGAGACGGAGGGCTGCCTCTCCGTCCCCGGCGCCAACACCCGGCTCGCCCGCCCGGCCCACGCCGTGGTGCGCGGCGTCGACCGGCACGGCGAGCCGGTGGTCATCGAGGGCACCGGCTACTTCGCCCGCTGCCTCCAGCACGAGACGGATCACTTGAACGGGGGGCTCTACATCGACCGCCTCTCCGCCCGCGACCGCAAGCGAATGATGAAGCAGACGGCCGACCGGCGGGAGAAGGTCCTCGCCGAGCGCGAGGCCCGGGCCGCGGCCCGTACAGAGTGAATCTGTCGGGTCAGACGGCCTGAGTGGCGGTCGTGAAGTCGATGAACGCCCGCCAGGCGGCGGGGGAGAAGGCGAGCTGGGGGCCGGACTTGTCCTTGGAGTCGCGGACGTGGACGGCGGTGGGGGTGTCGGCGACCTCGACGCAGGCGCCGCCTTCGTTGCCGCTGTAGCTGCTCTTGCGCCAGGTGAGTTCCATGCCGTCCGACGGTACGCCAACGGCCCTCCGCCGGAAAGGCGGTGGGCCGTTGAGGGGAGGGTTTTCGGATCAGACCTCGGCGGTGGCGGCGAACTTCACGAACGCGTCCCACGCGGCCGGCTCGAAGGCCAGCTGGGGGCCGGACTTGTCCTTGGAGTCACGGACGTGGACGGTGCCGGGGGTCTCGGCAACCTCGACGCACGCGCCGCCCTCGTTGCTGCTGTAGCTGCTCTTGTGCCAGGTCAGCTCGGTGGTCATAGTTCTCCCAGCCTCTTTCCGATCAGGGCCAATGAATCCTGAGGACTGTAGGCCTGCGCCCTGAGGGTGTTGTAACGCGTGTTCATGATCCGGACCTCGTCTGGATCGGTGATCAGCCTACTGCTCGTCTGAGCTTCGATGTAGCCGTGCTGGGCTTGCCCCTTGGGCGTGATCAGAATGAAAGAACCGCCCAGTCCTGCATGCTCAGTTCGATCCATCGGCATGATCTGAATCGCCATGCCTCGCATCCCCCCGACTTCCAGCAGCCTTTGAAGCTGCCCCTTGAACACGTCCGGACCGCCCAGAGGCCGCATCAGCACGCTCTCGTCAATCACCCAGCTGAAGATCGCTCTTGGCCAGCGCGTCAAGATCTCCTGTCGTGCGATTCGAGCGATTACGCGCATGCTGATCACTTCCTCTGAGAGTGCGGGCTGCCGCATCTCATAGATCGCTCGCGCATAGCCCTCTGTCTGTAGAAGCCCTGGAATCAGGAGAGTTGTGTAGTCGTGGTGCTCAATGGCGATGTCCTCCAGGCTCACGTAACCCCGGAACCAGGCCGGGTGCCGCAGTCTGGCCTTGTTCCGCGCCTTGATCACGTCGTCCGCCGCGATGGCCAGCAGGCCACCCGCGTTGAGTGCCTTGTCCAGCGCGATCAGCAACTCCGGCTGCGGAGTGCGGACTCCGCGCTCCACCGCACTGATCATCTGCTCCGTGTAGCCGACGCGCTCGCCGAGTTGCTTCTGTGTCAGTCCGGCCTGTTCCCGTAGGAGCTTGATCTGTTTGCCGAGCGCGCGAAAGAAGTCCGAGACCTCCGTCAGATCCTCCGGCAACTCCGTCCGTACGTCGTCGTTTCCGGATCCTTTGCCACTCGCCACGCCCATCGTGGTCGCCCTTCTGCGATTGAGCCACACGAAAGCTGTCCGCACCCGTACAGGTACCCTCCGTGCTTGCCGGATGCCTGGTCAGCGTACTTCCAGCCCGCCACGCTTTTCTCCCATGGCAACCGAAATCCCCCCTCACACCCCCCGCTCCCACACCATCACCCTCACCGCCTCCCCCAAGGGCGCAGCCATCTGCCGACGCCTGGCGAGGCGTCAACTCACCGCCTGGAAACTGCACTCCACCCACACCGAGCGCTTCCACGGCGCGCTCCTGATCGTCGCGGAGCTGGCCGCGAACGCGATCACGCACGGACGCGTTCCGGGGCGCGGGTTCGAGTTTCACCTCTCGCTCACCACCGCCGCGCGCCGGGGCACCACCCTCCGCATCGAGGTCAGCGACCCCCGGGGCGACAGGCTCCCGACCCTCCCCACCGTGCTCCGCCCCAACTCCCAGTCCGGGCGCGGCCTCACCCTCATCGACGCCCTCTCCGACCGCTGGGGCACCATCCCCCGCCACCCCAACTCCAAGACGGTCTGGTCCGAACTGGACCTCGCCGCCCCCGACGCCCCCTGACTCCCGTGACACCGGAGGGCATACGCCCTCACCACCAACCCCCGACCCCTGAACCAGAGGGAGTGGGAAGTCGGCCCCCGGACTTCCCGCTCCCTCGCCGCGTCCGTCCGCGAAAAAGGGATTGAGGGCTGATCAACCGGCTGGTAGCTTCCAGTCGACCGTGATGCCGCCCGAGGAGGTGAGACCCGTGAACGCTGTATCGACGTGGGTGCTCCCCCTTCCCGTCACGGCCGGCGATTGACGTAGGTGTCGCCGGGAGCGCCTCGACCACAAGGCACTTCCGAAAGGCCACACCTGTGCACTCCCTTCAGTTCACCGCCGAATCGTCGACGAACGGCATGCTCGAACGCGACTTCACCCTGGGCGGCGTCCCCGGCGTCCCCGGCGTCCTCTGGTCGCCGGCCTCCGGCGCGGCCGATCGCGCGCCCCTGGTCCTGATGGCCCACGGCGGCGGCAACCACAAGAAGCACCCGGCGATGTCCGGCCGCGCCCAGCGCCTGGTGGCCGGCTGCGGCTTCCACGTCGCCGTCATCGACGCGCCGGGCCACGGCGACCGGCCGCGCACGGCGCACGACGAGGCGGAGATCGCCGAGTTGTTCCGGGCGAGGGCGGCGGGCGAGCCCGAAGGCCCGATCGTCGTGCGCTACAACGACCACCTGGCGAGGCTCGCCGTGCCCGAGTACCGGGCGACGCTGGACGCTCTCCAGCGCCTCCCGGAGATCGGCACCGACGGCCCGGTCGGCTTCTGGGGCCTCAACATGGGCACCGCGATCGGCGTGCCGTTCGTGGCGGCCGAACCCAGGATCACCGCCGCCGTCTTCGGCCAGCACTGGCCCGACGCCCTGGCCGAGAAGGCCAGGCGGATCACCGTCCCGATCGAGTTCGACCTGCAGTGGGACGACGAGCACATCTCGCGCGAGGACGGTCTGGCGCTGTTCGACGCCTTCGCCTCGAAGGAGAAGTCGTTGCACGTGAACTCGGGCGGGCACAAGGAGCTGCCCCGGTTCGAGGCCGACAGCGCGGTCCGGTTCCTCGCCCGGCACCTGAGCTGAGGAACCCGTACGGCGCGGGCACCGCGTGGACCACTCCACCGGTGCCCGCGCAGGCCCGCCGGAACCTCCGCCGCTTGGGCCGCCCCTGCCCGTGGACGGTGCCCGGACGGGCCGACGATGATGGCACTCGTTCGAGGCGGCCCCGCCTGCCACGACCTACTCCACCGAGAGGGGATGCGCCCGTGCCACCAGTGCTTCCGGTCGGACACCCGGCCCGCCCGGCCGCGGCCCGAGCCTTGGGACTGGCCGCGGTGAACGCCGCCGCCTTCACCGTCTTCGCGGCCCTGACCACACTCCACGCCGTGCGTGCGGGCAGCCCCTGGCAGGACGATCCGTACGACGCCGTGGTGTCGTTCACCAAGTTCTTCGTCCCGCTGCTGGCCGGGATCGCCGCACTACGCGTACCGCTGTGCCGGGCGGCCGAGCCGCTGCCCTCCGATCGCGTCGAGCAGTTGCTGCGCGCCGGGCTGGCCGTCACGCTGCTCATCGCCCTGACGATCGGCGCCGACTGGCTGGCGCTGGCCCTCCGCGCCGACCACCGGCTGTGGAACTCGACCACGCCGTGGCTGGCGGCCTCCCTGGTGCCGCTGACCGGCGCGGTGTGCGCGGGCCTGGTGACGCACCGCCGCGTTGCCCGCCTGCTACCGCCCCGCGACCGCAGCCGACCGGGGGCCGACTGGCTCGGTGACCTCCCCCTGCTCGTGGAGACCCTCGCCTCCCGGGTGCCGGACACCGTGGGCCGGCGCGTGTCCGCGATGCTCGACGCGGGCGTGCTGGGCTTCGTACGACGGCACTTCACCGGTCTCGCGGCGGCGGCCAGTGCGGCGGGAGCGGGGGTGGTCATCACGGGATTCGCGGTGAGCGAGGGGGGATTCCCCGCCACGGTCTTCCTGCTGTACTGGGGGATCTTCCTGAGCGGCACCTTCGGTTTCGTGATGGCTGCCAACGCCGTGCTGCGCCTGGTGTCCGTGCCGCCCGTCGGCCGCCTGCGCCACGCCGCTCGCACCGCCGTCACCACCGGCGCGCTCACCGTCCCCGTGGCGCTCGGGCTGCGTGACGCCATCTGGTCGGCGTGCGGGCTCGGGGGTCAGGTCACGACTCCCGGCCAACTGGCCCTGGTCACCCTCGCCGGCGGGCTCCTGGCGGGGAGCGTCGGATTCGGCATCGCGCTCGGCCACCGGCCGGGTCCGCGCTAGCGGCTGGGTCGCCCGCCGTCGGCCCAGCCGCCCCCTCGCAGCGGGGGCGCTCACCGAGGTACCGCTCGATCAGGTCGGCGCCGCGGCTGGCTCCGCCGCTTCGCCGGACGGCCTGGCGCATTTGCGCGAGGTTGGCCCGCACCACCGGATCCGAGGCGACCCGGTCGATCGCCGCCCGCAGTGCTTCGGCGCTCACCGCGTCGGCGTCCAGGTGTTCGCCGAGCCCCAGCTCCTCCAGACGCGCGGCGTTGGCGGCCTGTTCGGGTGTCCGTGGGACGGCGACGATGCCGACGCCGTGGTGCAGCGCCTCCATGACGGAGTTCATCCCGGCGTGCGACACGAAGGCGGTGGCGTGGCGCAGCACCGCGAGCTGCGGGAACCGGGAGCGGACGTCCACCCGGTCCGGGACGGTGCCCAGGGCGGCGGGGTCCGTGTCGCCCACGGTCATCGCCACCTGCCACGGTCCGTCGGCGACGGCGGTCAGGCAGGCGCGGTAGAACTCCGGGCTCCCGCTGAAGACGCTGCCCAGGGAGACGTACAGCAGCGGCGAGCCGGGGTCGGGCGGTGACCACTGCTCGGTGTGCTCGCGGCCGCCCAGCGTGGGGCCGATGAAGTGGAAGCGCTCGTCGAAGCTGTCGGCGGCCGGCTGGAACTCCCTCGGGACGAACACCAGGTTGAGCCCGTCGGCCGTCGTCATGGTGTCGGCGACGCCGAGCGGGACGCCGTGCTCGGCCGAGAAGGCCGCGCAGTCGGCGGCGAGCGGGGCCATCGCCGGACCGTCGGCGTCGAGGCCCGCGGTCAACCGCCGGTCCAGTGAGTACTCCTCGTTCGAGGCGAGGTGGGGGAAGCACTGGACGGCGGGGATGCCCAGGCTCCTGGCGACGACCCGGGCGGGCCAGTTCGTCGTGTCGTAACAGACGGCGTCCACCGGCTCCGAGGCGCAGTGGCTCCGCAGCACCGGGTACGTCGCGCTCATGGCCGCGAAGTAGTGGCGCAGCCAGCCGGCCACGGCCTGCGGGCCGATGGCCGGCGGTGGCGTGAACGGCGGCAGCGGCGGGAGTTCCAGCCAGCGGGCCCCGGCGCCGGTGACGGCGGCGGCGTGCGCCGCTCCGGTGGCGTAGTCCACCCGGTGCCCGCGCCGGACGAGTTCCTCGACCAGCGGCAGCGTCGGGTTGACGTGCCCGTCCCCGGCCAGGGTCACGAAGAGCAGCTTCTTCACCATGGCGGCCACCCTGGCAGCACCGGCGCTGTGGCGCCATCGGGATTTCGCGGGTTTCGCCGTGGCTGCCGCTCGGCGGGTTCGAGGGAGTGGGAAGTCGGCCGGTCCGACTTCCCACTCCGGTGCCCCGCCCCCTCGGCAGGCGATCACGGGCCGGGGACCGGTGGGTGCCGGGCCCGGGCGCTGGCCTCGGCCCGTGAGGTCGGGGAGACTGGGCGTTCCGTCCGGATGAAGGAGTTGCGATGCAGGTGGCCGTGGTGACGTTCGACGGGTTCAACGAGCTGGACAGCTTCATCGCGTCCGCGCTGATCAACCGCTGCCGCCCGGACGGCCTGGAGGCCTTCATCACGACGCCGGCGCCGGTGGTCACCTCGATGAACGGGGTCGAGGTGACCGGGCAGCGCCCGATGGAGTTCGTCACCGAGGCCGACGTGGTGCTGATCGGCAGCGGGGTGAAGACCCGCGACGTGGTGGCCGACAGCCGGTTGCTCTCCGCGCTGCCGCTGGACCCGGCGCGGCAGCTGATCGGCTCCCAGTGCTCCGGCGCCCTCGTGCTGGCGCACCTCGGGCTGCTGGAGGGCAGGCCGGCCTGCACGGACCGGACGAGCCGGCCCTTCGTCGAGGCCCGTGGTGTCACCGTGCTGGACGCCCCGTTCCACGCGGAGGGGAACATCGCCACGGCGGGCGGTTGCCTGGCCTCGCAGTACCTCGCGACCTGGGTGATCACCCGCACGCTCGGGGAGGAGGCGGCGCGTGGCGTGCTGGACTACGTGGCGCCGGTGGGGGAGAACCCGGAGACCGTCGAGCGGGGGCTGCGGGCCGTCCGGGCGGGCGAGCCGGTCCGGTCCTGACGGCCCCTTCAAAGGGCCGGTGCCGCCAGGCCCGCCCGTAACTCCCTTAGATCCGAAGGCGTGTTGACGGCGTGCCAGAAGCCTTCGGCGCGGTAGCCCGCCAGCTGCCGCAGCCGCACCAGGTGCGGCAGGGTCGTGTGCGCGTGGTCCCCCTCGTCCGGCAGCAGCGGGACGACGCCGGGCGCGAAGGCGTACACGCCGCCGTTGACCACGCAGGTGGGCGGTGCGGCGAGTTCGGCGACCCTCCCGAGGGCGTCGCAGCGGACCGTGCCCCGGGGCAGCCGGGGCGGGACCAGGGCGACCGTGGCCAGCGTCCCGCAGCGCAGGTGGTGGGCGCCGAGCGCGGTGAGCGGCAGGTCGGTCCAGATGTCGCCGTAGACGGCGAACCACGGTTCCCGCGGCTCCGGAAGGGCGCGGGCGGCGAGCTTCAGTCCGCCGCCCCGGCCCAGCGGGCGGTCCTCCACGACCACGGTGGTGCGGACCGGCAGGGACGCGCCGCGCAGGTAGTCGGTGATCAGCTGCGAGCGGTAGCCCGCCGAGACGACCACCGTCTCCACGCCGGCGTCGGCGAACCGGTCGAGCTGGTGGCGCAGCAGCGGTGTGCCGTTCACCTCGACCATCGCCTTGGGGCGCCGGTCCGTGTACGGGGCGAGCCGCCTGCCGCGTCCGCCGGCGAGGATCACGGCCTGGCGGATCGGGGGCGGGGCCTCCGGTGAGCGCATCTCCCGACCTCCCGGCGTGAGGGCACGGCGTCGGGACAGTGTCCAGGGCTCGGTGGGCCCCGCTCAACGGAGTGATCACTCCGGCCCGAACCTGTTCGGGTGGCGTCGGGTTCGGGTTCACGTAATGCCCTGGTGGGGTGCGATCGTTGGCAATTGCGATCACCTCCTCCGCCCGGCTCGCCGCGTTCCTAGGCTGCCGCCCATGAGCATCCCCTCCGAACTCATCGGCAGCGTTCCCCGCTCCCCGGAACTCCTCGCCGCCGTCGCCGAGCACGCCGCCGGCCGCCTCGACGACGCCGCCTTCGCCGAGGTCCGCCAGCAAGCCGTCCGGGACACCGTCGCGCGGCTGGAGGCCCTCGGCTCGAAGGTCGTCACCGACGGCGACCAGGCCAAGCCCAGCGCCTACACCTATCCGGTCGCCGGGGCCGACAACGTCACCCCCGACGGCGTCGTCCTGCCCTTCGCGGACGGGCACCAGCGGCAGCTGCCCGTCCTGGCCTCCGGCCCCTTCCGCTACCGGATGCACGCCGAGCAGTACCTGCGGGCGGCGCAGAAGGTCGCGACCGTCCCCGTGAAGCAGTCGGTCGTCTCGCCCTCCCTGCTCAGCCTGCTGTACCCGCCGGCCGGCGTTCCCGGGTACTCGCACACGCAGTACATGGAGGACCTGGTGGCGGGCGCCGAGGCGGACATCCGGGGTTGCCTCGACGCGGGCGCGCACGTCGTGCAGCTGGAACTCACCGAGGCGCGGCTGGCGTTGAAGCTCGACCCGAGCGGCGGTGTGCTGCGCGAGTTCGTCGAACTCGACAACATGGTGCTGAGCCGGTTCAGCGCGGCCGAGCGCGCCCGGATCGGCGTCCACACCGACCCGGGCGCCGACCAGGGCTCCACCCACAGCCTCGACATCGACTACGCGGAGCTGCTGCCCGAGCTGTTCAGGCTCACCGTGGGCAACTTCTATCTCTCCCTGGCGAGCGAGCCCGACCCGGAGCGGGTCCTTCGTGTCGTCGCCGAACAACTCCCGCCCGAGGTACGGGTGTTCGTCGGCGTCACCGATCCGCTCGACCCCCGGGTCGAGACCCCGGAAGAGGTACGTGACCGGGTGCTGGCCGCCGCCCGCCACCTCCCGGTGGAGCGGCTGGGCACCTGTGACGACAGCGGCTTCGCCTCCTTCGCGGACGACCAGTCCGTCTCCCGGGAGACCGCCTTCGCCAAGATCAAGGCGCGGCTGGAGGGTACGGCGCTGGCGGCCCGGGCGCTGGGCGTCTGACTCGGGGAGGCCCTGCGCCTCGGTCTTTCCTATCGGTCTTCCCTAGGGGCCGACCCTGACGCGAATTCGGGGAGCGGCGGTGCCCTGCCCCTGATGTCCGGAGCGGACGCGGCCGGAAGACTCGTCGCCGGGCCGGGAACCACCGGCCCGGCGACGATCAGCCTGGGGGCCACCGCACATGAACGCGAACGTGCACGACAACCGCACCCGTTGGGCCGCTGTGGCCGCCGCCGCGGCCCTGGCGGTCGCGCTGACGGTCGGGGCGGGCGCGCCCGCGCTCGCCGCCGCGCCCGCTGCGGGGGTGTCATCGGCCGGGGTGTCATCGAGTGCGGCTGATGTGTCGCCTCTGGACAGGGCGGCGGTCCGGGCCGCGCTCGACCGGCGGCCGGCCGCCGACGTCTCCGCCGGGTTCGTGCGGATCACCGGCTCCACGGGGAGGTTCGAGGGCGTCTCGGCGGAGCCCGGGATGGCCGTGGACCCGCAGGGCCGGTTCCGGATCGGCTCGATCTCGAAGATCTTCACCACCACCGTCGTCCTCCAGCTCGCCGCCGAGGGGCGGGTCGACCTGGACGCCGACGTCCGGCAGTACCTCGCGGACTTCCCGTACGAGGGGGTCAAGGTCGGGCAGCTGCTCAACCACACCAGCGGACTGCCGGGCGGCTCCAACGTGCCGTGGGGGGACGGCACCACCGAGTGGTTCGCCCAGCACAAGTTCGACTCGTTCACCCCGGAGGAGGTCATCGCCACGATGAAGGGCCAGAAGCTCGGCTTCGACCCGGGGAGCGCCCAGCAGTACAACGGCATGAACACCTTCGTCGCCGGGCTGATCGTCGAGGAGGTCACCGGCCACCGCTACGCCGACGAGCTGCGGGATCGTGTCCTCCGCCCGCTCGGCCTGCACGACACCTCCCTCCCGGACGGCGACGACCCGCGGCTGCGACGCCCCGCGACCCACCCGTACCTGACCGTCCCTGAGGCCGGCGGCGGCTCGCACCGGGCGGACGTGACCGAGCAGAGCCCGTGGCCCTGGGCCGAGGGCGGCATGATCTCCAGCGCCCCGGACCTCGACCGCTTCATGACCGCCCTCTTCCGGGGTCGCCTCCTCCCGCCGGCCCAGCAGGAGCTGCTGTTCACCGTCCCGGACGTGCCGGTCGCCCCGCACAGCGGGCACTGCCCGGACGGCAAGGCCTGCATGAGCATGGGCCTTGAGAAGCTTGAGTCGGACGGTGTGGTGGCCTGGGGCAAGACCGGCTCCCGACCCGGCTCCACCAGCGGCGTCTTCGCCACCCGCGACCTCTCCCGGTCGGTCGTGTACTCGGTCGACCCGACCGCCTTGAACGGCGCCGAGATGCCGTACGTCCTCAGCCTGGTGACCTCCGCCTTCGGCGTGAACTCGTCGGCTGATGGACGGCCCGAGTAGCAGGAAGTCGGCCGCTCCGACTTCCTGTGCGGGCCGCCTCTCTGGGGCGTTCGGTGTTGCGTTGGCCGCGTGAGAAGTCGGCCTGGCCGACTTCCTGTGTGCCTTGGGGAGTTGAAGAAAGCTTTCTTCGCCCTTCGGGGAAGGTTCGGCACCGGGCGGGCAGACCCTCACCTGCGTAGGAAGTCGGTGGGTCCGACTTCCTACTCCTGCGGTTCGGTGAGCCCCCCATCCTGCTCGCCACCACCCTCCCTCTCCAGGGCCCTGCACGAGAAGTCGGCCCGGCCGACTTCCTGTGCAAGGTCGTCTCTCCGGGGGCGTTCGGCGCTTCGCTGCCCGCGCGAGAAGTCGGGTCGGCCGACGTTGTGTGCGGGCTGCCTCTCTGGGGCGTTCGGTGTTGCGTTGGCCGTGTGAGAAGTCGGCCTGGCCGACTTCCTGTGTGTCCGGGTGGGGCTGAAGAAAGCTTTCTTCGCCCCTCGGGGAAGGCCCGGTGCCGGGTGGGCGGGCCCTCACCTGCACGAGAAGTCGGCGGGCCCGACTTCCTGTGCGCGGCTTGGTGAGGCCACCCGTCCCGGTTGCCATCCGCTCCTTGCTGCGCGAGAAGTCGGCTGGGCCGACTTTCTGTGCGTGGGCTGGTGGGTGTTGTGGTCCTCGGTTCTCTTTGGCTCCCGGGTGGGTTGGCTTGCTTGCGCCGCGTGAGAAGTCGGCCAGGTCGACTTCCTGCGCAGACGACAGGCCGGTCAGTGGGCGCCGTACTCAGTGGGTGCCGTAGTAGGCGGCGAGGGTGGAGAAGGCTTCCTTCGGGTCCCAGGGGACGCCCGCGTAGGTACGTCCCGTACGGTCCTCGTAGGTCTTGACGATGCCGTAGCTGGCCAGGTCGAGGTCGTCGCGGGGGTCGCCGTCCGGGCGGTGGACGTGGTCGTAGAGGGCGAACGTGAAGACAAAGGTGGCGTCGATGCCGCCCGCGTCGAAGGCTTCCAGCAGTTCGCGCACGTAGGCGGCCTGCCCGGCCTCGTCGCGCTGGTAGGGGCCGTCGAGGCGGACCGGGCCGTGGTCGTCGTACTCGACCGCGTCCAACCCGAGCGCGCCCCGGTCGCCGGCGCCCCGGTAGGTGGCGGCGCCGAACTCGGTGATGGCGACCGGCTTCCCCTGGTCCGTCAGGGCGCGGACCCCGTCGGCGAAGCGGTCGGCGGTCTCCGCGGAGCGGTAGAGGTCCAGTGAGACCAGGTCGAAGGGCTCCCAGTCGACGCGTTCCAGCGGCACCGCGGCGTACGTGACGCGCCCGCCGAACCGCTCCCGGACGGCGGCCACCGCCTCGCGGAGGAACGCGTTGACCCGGTCGCCGACCGCCCCGAGGTGCTCGCGCACCTCCTCGGGCCGGGCGAGCAGCGCGACCCGGTCCGCCGTGCTGGCGCCGGGCAGGAAGCCCGGGTTCATCAGGCTGAGTTCGGCGCCGGTCACGAACACCACCTCGGCCCCGCGCCGCCGCAACCGTTCCGCGCGCTCGGCGCAGTCGGCGAAGAGCTTCAGCATCGCGTCGGTGGTCAGCTCCAGTGGGTAGGGCGAGAACCAGACTTCGAGCCCGAGGCCGGCGGCGTACCCGGCGGCGAGTTCGATCCGCTCCGGGTCGCCGCCCATGATGCGGACGGCGGTGCAGTGCAGTTCGTCCCGGATGATCCGCAGCTCGCGTTCGACCACCTCCGGTTCGAACCGGGCTCGGGAGTACGTCCCGTTCCTGATGAAGCCGGTGTCGTAGCTGATTCCCTTGGCGCGCACGTTCTTCTGCCTTTCCGGTGAGAGGGAAACTTACGGTACGGCGAGTACCTTAGTTGCCGACGCCTCGGTGCGGCAAGAAGGATGGGGTCGGTCTACGGAGAGGGCGGCGGCATGGCCGGGCAGACGCGGCGGCGCGGGGCGGCGCTGGAGGAGGCGATCCTGCGGGCGGCGGTCGAGGAGCTGACCGAGGCCGGGTACGCCGGGCTGACCATGGACAAGGTGGCCGCCCGCGCCGGTACCAACAAGAACGCCATCTACCGCCGCTGGCCCAACCGGCTGGCCCTCGGCATCGCCGCCTACAAGCAGCTGGCGAAGACGGCCCCGCTCCCCGACACCGGTGAACTGCGCGGTGACGCGCTGGAGTTGCTGCGTCAGGCGAACCGCCACTGGAGTTCCCCGCTGGGCGCCGTACTGCGCGAACTGCTGGCGGCGGCCGGCGGCGCGACGGAGTTCCTGGCGCAGTTGCAGGACCAGTCCGGCGACGCGGCGGCGGCGCCCTGGCTCACCGTCCTCGGGCGCGCGGTCGCCCGGGGCGAGCTGGCCCCCGAGGTGCTGCGCCCCCGGGTGGCGACGGTGGCGGTGGTGCTGCTGCGCAACGAGTTCGTGGTGCGCGGGGTGCCGACGGCGCCGGACGACGTCCTGGTGGAGATCGTGGACGAGGTGTACCTGCCGCTGCTGCGCGGGCGGCACCCGCGGCGCTAGCGCTACCCTGCGGCGTTCCCCCTGGTCAGCGACTCGGCGAGCCGTTCCGCGGTGTCCGCGTCCAGGGCGCCGTGCCCGAGCAGGAAGCGGTACCAGAACACGCCGTAGACCTGGTCGGCGATGAGGTCCAGGTCGGCGTCCCCGGCGAGTTCGCCGCGCTCGCGCCCCTTGGCGAGCAGCTCGCGCAGCGCGGTGCGGCGGGCGGCGGTGAAGCTCCGCATGAGGTCGGCGAGGTGTGGATCGCGGGCGGCCTCCCGGGCGACGGCGCGCAGCGCTGAGGCGGTGGTGTCGCGCTGGGCGGCGTCGAAGGTGGTGGCGATGAAGGCGCGCAGGTCGCTGCGCAGGTCGCCGGTGTCGGGGCCGTGGACGTCCTGGTCGGCGCGGTCGGTGAGGGCGTCGAGCAGCACGGCGCCCTTGGAGGGCCACCACCGGTAGACGGTCTGCTTGCCGACGCCGGCCGTACGGGCGATGGCGTCGACGGTGACGGGCGTGCCGTCGGACTCGGCGAGCAGGCGGAGCGCGGCGTCGAGGATCGCCCGGTGGGCGGCCTCGTTGCGGCGGCGCCCGGTGTGCGGACGCGCGGTCGGGGCTCCGGCGGTGTCAGCGGCCCCGGCGGATTCGCCGGTCTCGGTGTTCTTGATCTCGCTCATCGTGTTCCCTCGTCTCCGGCCCCCGCTTGACAAGACTATCAGTCTCGACAATCATCATTGCCGGAACCAGCGGTCTCGACAAGTCGAAAGGCCCCACCACCATGAGCACTGCGTCAAACCTCTTCGCCGGACAGCGCGTCGTCGTGATGGGCGGCAGCTCGGGCATCGGCGAGGCGGCGGCCACCGCCTTCGCCACGGACGGCGCCGAGGTCGTGGTCACCGGCCGGGATCGTGACCGGCTGGACGCCGCCGTGGCCCGGATCGACGGCAGGATCGACGGCAAGACCACCGGCCGGCAGCTGGACGCGGCCGACCCGGCCGCCCTCGCCGCCTTCTTCGCCGAGACCGGCACCGTCGACCACCTGGTCGTCGCGGTCAGCGGCGCGGCCGGCGGCGGCCCGTTCGCCGGGCTCGACCTGGCCGAACTCGCGGCCGGCTTCGACGCCAAGTTCTGGCCGCAGGTGCGCGTCCTCCAGGCGGCGCTGCCGCACCTGCGCCAGGACGGCTCGGTCACCCTGATCACCGCCGCCTCGGCCCGGGCCGCGTTCCCCGGCACCGCCGGACTGGCCGCCATCAACGGCGCGTTGGAGGCGATGGTCCCGCCGCTGGCCGTCGAACTCGCCCCGCTGCGGATCAACGCCGTCTCGCCCGGCGTGATCGACACCCCGTGGTGGGACCGCGTCCCGGCCGAGCAGCGGGCCGAGCTGTTCGAGGGCCTCGCCGCCACCACCCCGGTCGGCCGGGTCGGCCGCGCCGAGGATGTCGCCCGGGCGATCCACCTGATGGCCGCGAACGGCTTCGTCACCGGCGTGGTGCTCGACTGCACCGGCGGCGCCAACCTGTCCACCGGGCGCTGACCCGGCCGAAGGGGCCGTCGTCACTGGTCACGCCTAGGCTTCGGCCGTGAACGTTCCCGATGTCATCCCGATCAGCCACCGACCCGGCTACCGCACCGACACCATCGGCCGTTGGCGGGGCGGCCAGTTCTTCGCCTCGGCCCTCTGCCTCGGCGCCCGGTCCTACGCCGTCCTCCACCACTTCGACGCCGCCGGCCGCCACCTCGACTCGCGGATACGCGCCGCCGTCGGGGCGGCGGAGGCCAGGCGGCTGCTGGGGGAGTGGCTCGACGCCCTGCCCGGCCGGGAGTACGGGGACATCGCGATCGCCCCGTTCGCCGTGCGTGTCGACGGAGAGCTGTTCGGCCTGGTCCGCGAGGACTACGAGGACGACGAGGTGGGGGAGGAGGACGAACGGGTCCACTTCGAGCTGTACCCGGACGGCCTCGGCTTCGACGCGCCGTGGTGCGGCTGCTATGACACCTGAGCAGCCGCACCGTACGCCCCCTCCCGGCGGCGGGAGCGCTCGACCCCGTGCCGGTTGCCGCCCGCGTGCCGGATTCGATCCGTGTGCCGGTGTCAGCCCGTGTACTGGTTGAGGATCTTCGCGAACTCGTACGGCTGCTGCGGGATGTTGGTGCACTTGGACAGTGACCCGCCGGTGCAGGCGTTGGCGTCCCGGGTGGCGTCCCAGAAGGCGAGCATCCCGAGGTGGTTCTGCTTGGCGAAGGTCACCAACTGCCGGGCGGCGGCCTGGTTGTAGATCTGGTGGTCGTCGTTCTCGCCGATCATCGGGGTGACGCCGACCATGGCCCACAGCTGGGCGTCGCTCTTCGCCGGGTGGAGCGCCTTGAGCTGACCGAACAGCGACTGCGCGGCCTGGACGGCGGCGTTCCCGTAGTCGGTCCCGGCGCGGTAGTAGTCCATCGCCATGACGTTGACCACGTCGAAGGCCACCCCGGCGTCCCGGGCGGACTTGACGACGGCGACGCCCTCGGCGGTCAGGCCCTCGGGCAGCACGGGCAGGGTGAAGGAGACCTTCAGCCCCGGGTGAGCCTGCTGGAGCTTGGCGAGCGCGGCGGAGCGGCGGTCGTTGGAGACGGTGTCGGCGATGGCCGCGCCCTCGATGTCGAAGTCGACGTAGCGCAGGTCGTAGGCGCTCACCACGGCGTCGTACTCGGCGACCAGCGAGTCCACCGTGGTGCAGGCGGCGGCGAGTTCGGTGCCGGCGGCGCCGCCGAAGGAGACCTTGACGTCGCCGCCGGCCGCGCGCAGCGCGTCCACCTGGTCCTTGGCCCAGCCGGTGCGCGGGTCGTAGGCGTTGAACCAACTGGCTTTGCAGCCGACGCCGGTGACGAAGCCCATGGTGTAGCCCTTGAGGCCGCCGGCCTTGGCCATGTCGGGCATCGACGGGGTGGGCCAGGCGCCCATGTCGATGTACGGGGCGACCGGGAGCGCGACGTTCGGCGGCGGGGTGGTCGGGCCGCCGGTGGGCGTGCCGGTCGGGTTCGACGGGGCCGGGCTCGACGGGGTCGAACTCGGCGGCGGGGTCGACGGGTTGCCGCCGCCGGGGCCGGTCAGCGCGATGTCGTCGGCGAGGTAGCCGCCCTGCCCGTACCAGCCATGCAGGTAGACGGTGACGCTGGTGGTGGCCGGTCCGGTGGTGAAACTGGCGGACAGCTGCTGCCAGTTGGGGCCGCCGGCGGTCCAGACGGCCGGGTCGGTGACGCCGCTGCCGGTGGCGCCGAGGTAGACGTACTGGCCCTGCACCCAGGCGCTGAGCTTGTAGGTGGTGTTGGGCTGGACGCTGACGGTCTGGCCGCACTGGGCGGTGTCGCTCGCGCTCACCGCGCCCTTGAGTGCGTAAGTGCCGTTGTGGACACCGGAGTTGACCACGCTCCCGGTGCCGGCGGAACAGCTCCAGGGGCTCAGTACGCCGCTCTCCAGGCCGCCGTTGACGAGCAGGTCGCCGTCGGCGGCGCCGGCGTTCCCGGCGAGGACGGTCAGGCCGCCGGCGGCGAGCGCGGCGGACGCGGCCAGGCTCAGCAGGGTGGTGCGGCGGGCGGGGCGGCCGTGCGTGCGGGCAGGTGTGCCGGCATGCGTACGGGCACGCGGAATCGCGCTGGGCATGTGGGGTGCCTCTCGGGACGAGGTGGCCGCCCACGCCGCGAGGGGGGAGCGCGGGGCGGGCGGCGGGCCTGGGGAGTGGTCCGGTGCGGGGGAGAGCGCGGTGCTGAGCATCAAACTGGACTAGACCAGCTGGGCGCGTCAAGCACTCCCGGGGCCCGGGCACGTCACCGGGAGCAGGTTTGGGAGATCGTTGGGACGCGAGTGGGGCGGCCTTGGGGTGAGGGGTGAAGGGCATGAGGGGCGTGGGGCGAGGGCGCGGGGCGCGGGGGCTGACGGATGGGAGACGGGGGACTTGACCTTGAGCGCACTCCAAGGTGAAAGCTGGACGCGTTGATCACACACCGCCGCGGGAGACCGCGGTCCCCCACGATGGGAGCACCGTCATGCGCAACGCCTCGTTCGGCACCAGCGGGCCCG
Organism: Kitasatospora sp. NPDC034533; assembly: GCF_055575155.1. Classification (NCBI taxonomy): domain Bacteria; kingdom Bacillati; phylum Actinomycetota; class Actinomycetes; order Kitasatosporales; family Streptomycetaceae; genus Kitasatospora; species Kitasatospora sp. NPDC034533. The sequence continues at coordinate 15,269 of NZ_JBVITE010000021.1, read as the reverse complement.
AGATCGGCGTCATCGGCCTCGGCTGCATGGGGATGACCTGGGCCTACGACGTCCGCAACCGGGACGACGAGAACTCCGTCCGGGTGATCCGGCAGGCGCTGGACCTCGGCGTCAGCCTGATCGACACGGCCGACATGTATGGCCCGTACACCAACGAGGAGGTGGTCGGCGCCGCGCTGGCCGGCCCGTACCGGGAGCGCGCCTTCCTGGCCACCAAGGTGGGCATCGTGCCGGGCGGCGCCGGCCAGCAGGAGCGCAACGGGCGGCCCGAGCACGTGCGCCGCTCGATCGACGAGAGCCTGCGCCGGCTGGGCACCGACCACGTCGACCTCTACCAGCTCCACCGGGTCGACCCGGAGGTCCCGATCGAGGAGACCTGGGGCGCGTTCGCCGAGGTCGTCGCGGCGGGCAAGGCGCGCAGCATCGGCCTCTCCGAGGTGACGGTCGAGGAGATCAAGCGGGCGCAGAGCGTGCACCCGGTGGCCTCGGTGCAGTCCGAACTGTCGCTGTGGACCCGGGACGTGCTGGCCGAGGTGCTGCCGTACACCGAGTCGCAGGGCATCGCCTTCCTGCCGTTCTCGCCGCTCGGCCGGGGCTTCCTCACCGGTGGCATCACCTCCGTGGAGGAGCTGCCCGCCGATGACTTCCGGCGCCGGCTGCCGCGCTTCCAGCAGGACGCGTTGAACGCCAACCTGGCGCTGGTCGGGAAGGTCCGGGCGGTCGCCGAGCGGATCGGCGCCAGCCCCGCGCAGGTCGCGCTGGCCTGGGTGCTGGCGCAGGGCCGGTACGTCTTCCCGATCCCGGGCACCAAGACGCCGCGCTACCTGGTGGACAACGTGGGCGCGGCCGGGGTCGAGCTCTCGGCGGCGGACCTGGCCGAGCTGGACGCGCTGCCGGCCGCGACCGGCGGGCGCTACTGAGGGCCGGTCGGAGGCCTCGTCAGGGGCCTGTCCGGAGCTCGTTCGAAGGCGCGGTCGGAGGCCTGATCGGGGGGCTGGTCAGGGGTTCGTTCGAAGCCCGGCCGGAGGCCCGGCCGGAGGTCGCCTGAGCGGAGGCCCGTCCGGGAGCGGGCGTTCCTTGACCCACACCAGCTGCCGTCCGGTCTCGGCCGGAGCCCGGACGGCGGCCCGGGTGATCCGGTCCAGCCGGTAGCCGAGCTTGCGCGGGACGGCCGCGCTGGCGGCGTTCGCCCGGTCGCAGCGGATCTCCACCCGGGTGATCCCGGGCAGCGCCAGCGCGGCCTCGGTCAGCGCGCCGGCCGCGGCGGTGGCGATGCCCCGGCCGACGTGCCCGGCGGCGACCCAGTAGCCGATCTCCAGCGCGCCCGGGCCGATCCGCCCGTGCAGGCCGAACGCGCCGATCACGCCGCCGGGTTCGGCGTCCAGTCCGGCCAGGTACATGAAGTCGGTGCCGGCCTCCCAGGCGGCGGCGCCGGCCCTGGTCAGCTCGGCGGTCTGCGCCCGGGAGGGGGCCTCGGCCGCCCACTCCATCCAGGGCCGCAGGTGGTCCAGATTGGCGCGGACGGCCTGGTTGAGCGCCGCCGCGTGGGTGCTGTGGCGGCGGCGCAGCCAGAGGCCGCCGGGCAGCCGCAGCCGTTCCGGCGGCCGTCCGGTGGTCACCTGCGCCGCCGCCTCCGCGAGCGGTGGCGGCGGGGGGCCGCAGGACCGCGGTCGTGCCTGGCTCATGACGGCGATTATGTCCTTGGCCGGAACCTGTCACCATCCGCCGTCCCTCCGATGGCGGGCGTGCGCGGCCCCCCGCGCGACCCGGCACACGGCGCCCCAACCACGGCCCTGTTCACCGGGCCCTGTTCACCGGGCCCCGCGCATCCGGTGCCCCGGCGCGTCAGAGCCGGACCATCACCTCGTCCAGCTCCTTGCGCCGCAGGTCCGGCACGCGCGCCCCCTCGGCCGGGTAGCCGACCGGGATCACGTACGCCGCGCGCTCCTCCGCCGGGCGGTCGCACACCTCGTTGAGGAACCTCATCGGGCTCGGCGTGTGGGTCAGCGTCGCCAGCCCGGCCTGGTGCAGCGAGGCCAGCAGCAGCCCGACCGCGATCCCCACCGACTCCTTGGTGTAGTAGGGGCGCGGCGAGTTGGGGCCCTTGTGCACCTCGAACACCACGATCACGGCCGGCGCGTCCTCCAGGAACGGCTTGTGCCAGTCGGTGCCGATCGGGGCGAGCGCGGCCAGCCACTCCTCCGAGGCCCGGTGGCCGTAGAACTCGCGCTCCTCGGCCTCGGCCGCCTCGCGCAGCAGCCGCTTGCGCTCCGGATCGGTGATCACCACGAACCGCCAGGGCTGCACGTGCGCGCCGCTGGGCGCGGTGCTCGCGGTCCGGACCGCCCACTCGATCACCCCGTCCGGGATCGGGCGGGTGGAGTAGTCGCGGACGGTCCGGCGCTGGGCCATCACGTCGTGGAAGGACTTGCTGCGGGCCTCGGCCTCGTGGGCGGGCACCGTCATGGGGGTGAGCGGGACGGTCGGGTGGGACATCCCCGCCACGGCGATGTCTGTGCTGTCAACCATGGCCGACAGCACAGCATATGACGGCCCCTCCGGGAAGAGGTCCAGACCGGGAGGTCCAGACCAGGGGGTCCAGGGCAGGGGGTTCAGGGCAGGGGGTTCAGGGCAGGGGGTTCAGGGCAGGGGGTTCGGGTCAAGGGTTCAGGCCATGAGGCGGGAAGACCCGGGAGGTGGAGACCGGTCGGCGAACCGGTCGTGGCCTACAGCTCGTGCACCCGTCCGTCCCGGACCTCGATCCGCCGGTTCACCGTCACCGCGTCCAGCATCCGCCGGTCGTGGGTGACCAGCAGCAGCGTGCCGGTGTACGAGCCGAGCGCGGACTCCAACTGCTCGATCGCGGGCAGGTCCAGGTGGTTGGTGGGCTCGTCCAGCACCAGCAGGTTGACCCCGCGGGCCTGGAGCAGCGCCAGCGCGGCCCGGGTGCGCTCACCGGGGGAGAGGGTGCCGGCCGGGCGCAGCACGTGCGCCGCCTTGAGGCCGAACTTGGCCAGCAGGGTGCGCACCTCCTCCGGCGAGAGCTCCGGCACGGCGGCGGCGAAGGCCTCCGCCAGCGGCTCCCCGCCGAGGAACAGGCCGCGCGCCTGGTCCACCTCGCCGACCACCACGCCGGAGCCCAACGAGGCGCTGCCGCCGTCGAGTTCGAGGCGTCCGAGCAGTGCGGCCAGCAGGGTGGACTTGCCCGCGCCGTTGGCACCGGTGATGGCGACCCGGTCGGCCCAGTCGATCTGGAGGTCCACCGGGCCGAAGGCGAAGTCGCCGCGCCGCACGCTCGCCCCGCGCAGGGTGGCGACCACCGAGCCGGAGCGCGGCGCGGTGGCGATCTCCATCCGCAGCTCCCACTCCTTGCGGGGCTCCTCGACCACCTCCAGCCGCTCGATCATCCGCTGGGTCTGCCGGGCCTTGGCCGCCTGCTTCTCGGTGGACTCGGTGCGCATCGCGCGCCCGATCTTGTCGTTGTCGGAGGACTTGCGGCGGGCGTTGCGCACACCGTTCTCCATCCAGCCGCGCTGCATCCGGGCGCGGGCCTCCAGCCCGGCCTTGGTGTCGGCGTACTCCTCGTACTCCTCGCGGGCGTGCCGGCGGGCCACCGCCCGCTCCTCCAGGTACGCCTCGTAGCCGCCGCCGTACAGGTTGACCTGCTGCTGGTGCAGGTCGAGCTCCAGCACCTTGGTGACGGTGCGGGCCAGGAACTCCCGGTCGTGGCTGATCAGCACGGTGCCCGCGCGCAGGCCCTTGACGAAGGACTCCAGCCGCTCCAGGCCGTCCAGGTCGAGGTCGTTGGTGGGCTCGTCGAGCAGGAAGACGTCGTAGCGGGAGAGCAGCAGCGAGGCGAGGCCGGCCCGGGCGGCCTGGCCGCCGGACAGGGCGGTCATCGGCAGGTCCAGCGAGACCTTCAGCCCGAGCGAGTCGGCGACCTCCTCGGCGCGCTCGTCCAGGTCGGCGCCGCCCAGGTCCAGCCAGCGCTCCAGGCCGACGGCGTACGCGTCGTCGGCGCCCGCCCGGCCCTCGACCAGGCCCTCGGTGGCCTCGTCCAGCGCGGTCTGCGCGGCGGCCACGCCGGTGCGGCGGGCCAGGAACTCGCGCACCGACTCGCCCTCGCGCCGCTCCGGCTCCTGCGGCAGGTGGCCGACGTTGGCAGTCGCCGGGCTCAGCCGCAGCGAGCCGCCCTCGGGGGTGTCCAGGCCGGCCAGCAGCCGCAACAGGGTCGACTTGCCGGCGCCGTTCACGCCGACCAGGCCGATCACGTCGCCGGGGGCGACCACCAGGTCCAGGCCGGAGAAGAGGGTGCGTTCGCCGTGGCCGGCGCTGAGGTCCTTGACTACGAGTGTCGCGCTCATGATGGGGCCGATTGTAGGAGGAGCGGGCCCGACGGCGGAAAAGCGCGGGGGAGAGGCGCTGCGGAGTGGCGCCTGCGGAAAGGCGCGGTGGGCAGGCGCGGTGGGCAGGTTGTGCGGAGAGGCGCCGCGGAAAGCGCGGTGGGACGGCCGGGGGCCGCGGCCGTGGCAGCCGCGGCCCCGGATCACCGCTCAGCGGATCACTTGGCCTTCTTGGAGAAGTACTCGAACATGTGCTGGGCCACGTCCTCCAGATACGGACCGGCCTCGTAGGTGTTCGCCGCGTTGCCGACGGAGGTGTCGCTGACCAGGGCCGGCTTGCCGTCCTTGGTGGCGTACCAGCCGCCGCCACTGCTGCCGCCGGTCATGTTGCAGCCGATCAGCAGCATCGCCGGGCGGCTCGGGTCGCCGGTCTTCTTGGCCGGCTTGCCGCCGTCACAGTGCTCCAGCTCGACGCCGTCGAAGGGCTTGCCCTCGGGGAAGCCGTAGTTGCTGACGGCGCCGACCTGGTCGCGCGGGGCGTTGAACCAGAGCGGGACGGAGCCGCCGACGGTCTCCTCCAGGGACTTGCCGCCCGGGTTGGGGTTGGCGACCTTGATGATGCCGAAGTCGTACTGGCTCCACGGGCCGCCCTTCTCCGGGTCGGCCTCGGCGGTCCACTGCGGCGAGACCATGCCCGAGGTGGCGGGCCACTCGCCGTACGGCTCGGCGTCCTCCAGCTTGGCCTGCCGGTTGCCGTTGCTCAGCACGCCGTTGCTGTTGAAGGCCGGGGCGAAGGTGATGTCGGTGTAGTACTTGTTGCCCTTGCCTCCGTGCAGGCAGTGGCTGGCCGTCCACACCAGGTTGCTCTTGCCCGGGTTGGCCGGGTCGGAGACGACGGTGCCGGAGCACACGTAGTCCTCGCCGCCGTCCTTGAAGAAGATCTTGCCGTTGACGTGCATGTTCTTCGGGAACGGGTGCGCCACGGGCTTGGCCGGGACCACGGCGGGCAGCTGGTCCGGACCGCCCGGCTGGGCGGCGGTGGGCTGGGTGGTGGCGGGCGCACCGGTGGCCGGCGCGGCGCCGGTGGGCTGCGCGGGCGGCTGGGTCGCGTCCGGCGAGGGCTGCGGGAGCGGCTTCGGCTTGGCCTCCAGCAGCTTCTGGAGCGTCCAGTAGCCCTTGACGGCCGGGGTGATCACGTTGGCCTGGGCCCACTTGTCCCAGTCCTCCAGCTTCCAGGTCTTGAGCTCTTCGAGCGTCGGAAGCTTGATGGGTGCCGCGCCCGGCTTGCCGGAGGCGCTGGCGCCGGCGGTGGCGCCGACGGTGGGCGCCGCGGTCGCGGGCGGGTCGACGTTGTCCGGGCCGCAGCCGGTGGCGACCATCATGGTCAGCGCGGCGACGGAAGCGCCCAGGACGGCACGGCTCGGCCGGGATATCGGTGACATGCGTTCAAATCCCCCAGTTGACTACCGCCATGCGGCCCGGTCTCCGGGTGCGGCCCCACTCGGCCGCAGGCATGGCAGGTGAGGAGTCTGCCATGCGGCGGGGACGCTCCCGCCATCCGGTCCCGACTGGGACGGGGCTGTCACCGGATCGGCACCGGATCGGCACCGGGCCCGCGCTGCTGCTTGCGGGCCCGCCCCTCGGCTGCGGCCCACGTCGCGCTCGCGAGCCCGTGCCGCCGGGTGTCTCCCGCCGCCGGGCGTCTCCCGCTGCCGGGTGTCTCCCGCCGCCGGGGTCTCCCGTCGGCGGGTCTTCCGCAGCTGGGGTCTCCCGCCGCGCCGGGAGCGGGTCGGCCGTTAATTCGGTTGCGGGCCTCGCGCCGGGTGCCTAGCGTGGTCCGGGTCATCAGCCAGACAAGGAGAAGGCCGTTGCTCTACTGAGGTCCCGGGACACCGCCCCCGCCGCGCAGGCCCTGCTGCCGCCGCGCGGTGTGCGAGTGTGCGACCTCAGTCACGGCCCGTGGCGCTCCTCTGCGTGACGCCACTTCCTCGTCTCCTCCGGCCGTCCCCGGTTCCGCACCCGCGGTGTCTCCCCGTGTTGCTCACCACCCCTTCGGCAACCATCCCGGGAGGCCTGTATGGCACACCAACCCACCACCACCGCCGTCCTCTGCTCCGAGCTCTCGTTCGAGTGGCCCGACGGCAAACCCGTCCTGGACGGCTTCCACCTCGCCGTCGGCCCCGGCCGCACCGGCCTGATCGGGCTCAACGGCGCGGGCAAGTCCACCCTGATGCGGCTGATCGCCGGGGAACTCACCCCCACCGGCGGCACCGTCCGGGTCGCGGGCGAACTCGGCTACCTGCCACAGGGGCTGACCCTCGACACCACCCTCAGGGTGGACGAGGCGCTCGGCATCCGCGCCGCCCGCGAGGCCCTGCACGCCATCGAGTCCGGCGACACCCGCCAGCACCACTTCGACGCGATCGGCGACGACTGGGACGTCGAGGAGCGCGCCCGCGCCACCCTCGACCGGCTCGGCCTGCACCGCCTCGGCCTGGACCGCACGACCGGCGAACTCTCCGGGGGTGAGGCGGTGTTGCTGCGGCTGGCCGCACTGCTGATGGCCCGCCCGGACGTCCTGCTGCTCGACGAGCCCACCAACAACCTCGACCGGGCCGCCCGCGAGCGGCTCTACGAGACGGTGGCGGGCTGGAGCGGCGTGCTGGTGATCGTCAGCCACGACCGCGAGCTGCTCCGGTACGTCGACCAGATCGCCGACCTGAGGGACGGCGAAGTCACCTGGTACGGCGGCAACTTCGACGACTACGAACGCACCCTCGCGGCCCAGCAGGAGACGGCCGAACGGCTGCTGCGCAACGCCGAGGCCGATGTCCAGCGCCAGAAGCGGGACTTGGTCGAGGCCCGCAGCCGGCTGGAGCGCAGCGCCGCGTACGGCAAGAAGCGCTCGGTCACCCGCAACGACCCGCACATCATCGCCGGCATGCTCAAGCGCAAGGGCCAGGAGACGGCCGGCCGGATCCAGGGCATGCACACCGAGCGGCTGGAGGAGGCCAAGGCGCGGCTCACGGCGGCCGAGGAGGCGGTCCGGGACGACGCCGAGATCCGGATCGACCTGCCGCGCACCGCCGTCCCGGCCGGCCGGACCGTGCTCACCCTGGACAAGGTGCGGCTGCCGCACGGCACCACCGCCGACCTCGACCTGCGCGGGCCCGAGCGGATCGCCCTGGTCGGCCGCAACGGCGCCGGCAAGACCACCCTGCTGCGCACCATCGCGGGCGAACTCGTCCCACTGGAAGGAGAGGTCATCACCCCGGTGCCGCTGCGCCACCTCCCGCAGCGGCTCGACCTGCTGGACGACGAGCGCTCGGTGGCGGAGAACGTCAAACTGTTCGCCCCCGCCGCCGGGGACAACGCGGTCCGGGCGCGGCTCGCCCGCTTCCTGTTCCGCGGTGCCCGGGCCGACCAGCCCGCCGCGACCCTCTCCGGCGGCGAGCGGTTCCGCGCCACGCTGGCGGCCCTGCTGCTGGCCGACCCGCCGCCGCAGCTGCTGCTGCTCGACGAGCCGACCAACAACCTGGACCTCGCCAGCGTCCGCCAGCTCACCCAGGCGCTGGCCGCCTACCAGGGCGCGCTCATCGTGGCCAGCCACGACGTGCCGTTCCTGCGCGGACTGGGCCTCACCCGGTGGCTGGAGCTGGACGGCGAACTGCGGGCGGTGGAGCCGATGTAGCGGTAACGGCATCCGCATCCGCACCCGCGCATCGGCTGCGGCTGCTGCTGCGACGTCGGCTACGGCCGCCGGTCTTGCTCGCCCTGGGTCGCCTGCGCGTCCTCGGCGAGCATCCGGCGGGCCGTGCTCAGGGCCGAGTCCTTGAGCCCGGCCAGCTCGTCGGGGGTGAACACCGGGGTGCGGACGTCCGGCGGGATGCCCGGCCCGTCGAAGGTGCTGCCGTCCCTGGTGAGGTACTTCTCGTTCGGCAGGACGACCAGGAAGTCCGGCGAGAGCGGCTTGATCATGATGTCGGAGAAGACGCCCTGGGTGTTCTCGCCGATCCGGAGCACGTGCGGGGAGCGGCCCATCATGGCCTGGGTGAAGGTCTCCGCCGCGCTGGTCGAGATCGAGGAGGTGAGCAGCGCCACCGGCCCGGTGAAGTGCCGTCCGGCCGAGGGCTGGACGGTGATCGGCTGGGGCCGGGTGAACTTCGTCGGGTCGGCCGGGTCGTTGCGGGCCACCTTCCGGTAGGCGACGTACGGGCGGTCGGTGAGCCGGGCGGCGAGGTGCAGCGCGAGCACGTCCGAACCGCCGCCGTTCAGCCGCACGTCGAGGACCAGGCCGGTGAGCCGGCGCGGGTCGGTGGGCAGCGCGTCCAACGCCCGGTCCAGCTCGTCGATCTGGCTCCGGAAGTCGCCGTCGGTGTAGTCGGTGAAGCTGCTCACCCGGAGGTAGCCGATGCCGCCGGGGAGCCGGCCCACACCGATCCGGCCGCCGGCGAAGAGCTGCTCAGGGCCGGTGAGCTGGGCGGCCGAGGCCTGCCGGGCCCGCGCGGTCAGCTCCTCGGTCTGCACCGTCGAGTCGGGCCGCTGCCCGTCGAAGACGGCCTTGGGCTGCCCGTCGACGATCCGGGCCAGTCCGGTGTGGGCGTCGCCGAGCGGGCGGAGCAGGTCCGTGAAGAGGGCCTGGAGCTGCTCCACCGTCGTGTCCGGGGTGATCGTGGGCCGCTTCTCGTCGCGCACGGCGTGCCAGTCGATGCCCTTGGCGGCGAAGAAGGGGTAGTTCTCCTCGAAGTTCTCCCAGAACCGGTCGAAGACCGCGAGCGGATCGTTCGGCGCCGGCTTGGCACACGCTGGTGGCAGGGCGTCCAGACGGTCGAGCGCCTTGGTGCCGACCCCGCTCTCCTCGCGTTCGACGGCCCGGTTGCGGCCCTTGGGGGTGAGCGTCACGGAGACGTTGCCCACGGCGTAGCGGGTGGTGCCGTCCGGGCCCGGCGGGCCGGACCGGGTCCCGGTGATCCACCCGGGCACGCAGCTGTGTGCGGTCACGTCGTAGGTGAGGAGCCGGTCCCCGGTGACCGCCAGCACCAGGCCGTAGCCCTCCGTCCGCCAGACCCCCTCCAGCGGGTTCGCCCGTCCCCCTCGGGCCGTGTCCTGGGCCGCCTCCTGTGCCGAGCCCTGGGCTGTGTCCTGTGTCGTGCCCCGGGCCGAGGCCGCCATCGCCCCCGGCGCCGCCAGCCCCGCCGCCGTCGCGAGTGCCACCACCGTGGCCGCCGCCCTGCCCATGTTCCTGCGTGTCATCTCCGGCCTCCGCCGAAACCCCGGTCTCCCCCGCGGAACCCCTCCGCCACCGCTCCCCTCCGACGTTAGGGCCGGCCACGCGGCCCGGGCGTCATCCGCCGTGCCACATCCGCTTCCTCCTCCGGGCCCATGCGGAGCCGGACGGAACCACCCTTGGGTGTATCGACAGCGAACCGTTTCGATGCGGGTGGAAATCCACCGGGCGCGTCCCCAACTCCCGTTCGCTCCAGTACCATCGGCGCTATGCCTGCGCTCAACATCGAGTACACCGAGCACGAGCTCGCCGCGATCCGCGAGGCCGCCGCCGCAGACGGCAAGACCGTGAAGGCGTACGTCCACGACCTCAGCGTGCGGGAACAGCAGCGGCGGGTCTTCGTGGACCACGCGGTGGCGTTCTGGAAGGCGCACCGGGCCGAGTTCGACGCCGCGTTCCCCGAGGACGCACCCGCCGCGTGAGCGGCGCGGGCGCGGTGCGGTGAAGGACGGGGGGAGCGGCGCGGTGCCGGACGGGGGAGCGGTGCTGCTCCACGTCGACCTGCGCTGGCTGCTCGACGTCCAGGAACTGGCCTCCCCGGAGGACCTCAGCGTGCGGGACTACTCGGCGCTGCAGGCCGCCGTCGCCCGGCACCGGGTGAACACCGCCCAGCTCGGCCACGACGCGGACCCGTCCTGGTGCGCGGCCACCCTGATGCACACCATCGTGCTGCTGCGCCCGCTGCCGGTGCGCAACAACCTGTACGCCTGCATGACGACGGCCGCGTACATGCACGCGGCCGGTGAGGGGATCGACCCGCCGTACGGGGCGCTGGTCGAACTGGCCCGGGACGTAGCCGAGGGCCGGGCGGACGTGTACGCGGCGGCCGACCGGATCCGCGCCTGGCGGATCTGAGGCCGATCGGCCGCGTGCACCGCCGCCGCTGCGCCTGCCGCGTACACCGCCGCCGCTGCGCCTGCCGCGTACACCGCCGCCGCTGCGCCTGCCGCGTACACCGCCGCCGCTACGCCTGCCGCGGTGCCGGCCGCAGCGCGCCGGCGATCCGCGTCCCGAGCCGGTCCAGCCCGACGACGAGGGCGGCGAGCACGACGAACTCGACGGTCAGCAGGGCGATCTGGCCCCAGACGTAGCCGTAGCCCTTGGTGGTCGGGTCGAAGAAGAAGTAGGGGTAGGGCATCGGGTAGTCGTCGAACAGCGCGTTGCGGGTGAGCACGATCGCCGCGTAGCCGAGCGGGAAGGCCAGCCAGAGCGGTATGTCCTTCCAGGTCGAGGCGTTGCGCGGCTTGAACACCAGCCAGTCGACGACCACCATCACCGGCGTCACGTAGTGCAGGAAGAACGACGACCAGTGCGCCAGCTTGTCCGGCCCGCTGACCAGCCCGGGCAGCGGGTTGGCGCCGTGTTCGAGCAGGATGTGCGAGACCAGCCCGGTGATCAGGATGTACAGCGTGGCCGCGCCGCGCAGCCGGGGTGCGGGCGCGTCCACGGTGGCGCGCTTGGTCATCCAGTAGACGGCGCCGACGAAGTAGCCGAACACGATCACGTTGCTCTGCACGGTGAAGTACACCAGCGGCGCGGTTCCGAGGCTCAGGCCGAGGCCTGCCGAGAGCACGATGCCCATGCGCCACCACAGCGCGGGCCGGGTCCGGACTGTCATGCGGCCACCAGTTCTTTTCAGGCGATACGGGAGGTATCGGGCGTTCGGGGGGAAGGCTGCACTCTACTCGCCGGCGCCGATCGGATGGAATCCGCGTTCGACGGTCGTGGCCCCGGCGCGGCTGAGGCCGCTGCCCTCAGCGGGTGTCAGCCCGGCAGCACGAAGCCCGACTCGTACGCGGCGATGACCGCCTGGGTCCGGTCCCGCGCGCCCAACTTGGCCAGGACGCTGCCGACATGGGTCTTCACCGTCTCCTGGCTCACCACCAGCTGTCGCGCGATCTCGCCGTTGTTGAGCCCGGTCGCCATCAACCGCAGCACCTGCCCCTCCCGCTCGGTCAGCCGCCCGATCGGCCCCCGGTCCGGCGCACCGGCCTGGTCCCGGCGCCGGTCCGCGCCGTGGCGCAGCGCGAGCTCCCGGACGGCCGCCGGGAAGAGCAGCGAGTCCCCGCGCGCGACCAGCCGTACCGCCTGGAGCATCTCCTCCGCCCGGGCCCGCTTCAGCAGGAACCCGGTGGCGCCGGCGCGCAGCGCGTCGTACACGTGGTCGTCGTGCTCGAAGGTGGTGACCACCAGGATGCGCGGTGGCGGGGTCGTCCCGTTGACCAGGGTCTCGGTGGCCCGGATGCCGTCGATGCCGGGCATCCGGACGTCCATCAGCACCACGTCCGGGCGCAGTTCGCGCACCAACGGGACGACCTCGGCGCCGTCACCGGCCTCGCCGACCACGGTGAGGTCCGGTTCGCTGTCGATCACCACCCGCAGGCCGAGGCGGACCAGCCGCTCGTCGTCCGCGATCACCACCCGGATGCGGTCGGTGCCTTCTCGGTTCCCGGCCGCTTGATTTCCGGCCGCTTGGTTCACGACCGTTTGGTTCCCGGCCGCTTGATCCGCGCCTTCTCGGTTCGCGTCCTCGTGGTTCACGTCGTTCACGTCGTCCCTCCCGCCGGCAGCCAGACGGCCAGCCGCCACGTCGTTCCGTCCTCGCTCGGCCCCGCCGCGCTGCCGCCGCGCAGGGCCGCCGCCCGCTCCCCGATGCCGCGCAGCCCGCGCCCGCCGCCGGGGCGGCTCGGACGGGCGGTGCCCAGCGGGTTGGTCAGTTCGATCTCGATCCGGCCGCCGGCCAGCGCGACCCGCAGCCCGGCGCGGGCCGGCCCGGCGTGGCGCAGCACGTTGGTCAGGCCCTCCTGCACGATCCGGTACGCCTCCCGGGAGACCGCGGCGGGCAGTGCGGCCAGCCCGGGGGCCAGCTCGGCGTCCACCGCCACCCCGGCGCGGCCGAGCTGGCGCAGCAGGTCGTCCAGCCCGGCGAGGGTGGGCCCGGCGGGCGCGTCGGCCTCCGGGTCCTCCTCGCGCAACAGCCCCAGTACGGTGTCCAGTTCGGCGACGGCGGCCCGAGCGGTCTCCTCGATCGCCGCGAGCGCCTCGGCGGCGAAGTCGGGGTTGCCGCGCAGCACCCGGGAGGCGGCGGCGGCCTGGATGCCGACCGCGCTGAGCGCGTGCCCGACGGAGTCGTGCAGCTCGCGGGCCAGCCGGTTGCGCTGGGCGAGCACGGTGGCCCGGCGCTCGGCGGCGGCCACCCGCTCCTCCGGGGTCGGGCCGAGGAGGGCGGGCGCCCAGTGGGCGAGCAGCGCGCCGCAGACGGCGTTGGTGCCGACGATCAGCAGCAGGACGCCGAGGCCGAGGACGGGGCCGTTGGCCAGCCAGCCGGCGACGTGCCGCTCCCACATCCCGACGAACTCGTCGGATCCCTCGTATCCGCAGATCAGCACCACTCCGAAGGGCGTCCCGGCGAGCGTCATCCCGGCGACCACCGCGCCGAACAGCACGTGCAGCACGTACCAGACGGCGGTGCGCCACCGGGCCGCCCAGGAACGGGCCGCTCCGGCGGCCAGGTCCTCCGGCCGGTCCGCCCCGCACAGCGCCCGCGCCGCCGCGCCCTCCAGCGCCCGCACCGTCGGCACCAGCGCGGTGACGGCGGCCATCGGCAGCGAGGTGAACAACGACAGGACGAACAGCAGCAGTTGGCGGCCCGGCGGCTGGTTCGGAACGAGTGCCGAGAGCAGTACCACGGACAGCAGCCAGTACGGCATCAGCAGCGCGCCGCCCAGCACCAGGTGCACCCAGCGCAGCCGGGCCCGCCGCCCGACCACCGCCCCCGCCGTACGCCGCAACCGGGCGGCCAGCCCCCTGACGATCACCCGTTCGACTCTACGGCAGCGGTGCGCCGACGGGCGCCCCATTCGGTCAACGCCACCGCCCCGACCGCCAGGACCAGCACCGCGGCCACCAGCTGCGCGGTCTCGACCAGTGGCATCAGCCCAGGCACGGCCTCCCGCAGCTCGGTCACCCGGGTCGTCGTCGCCCCGAAGGCCACCAACTGCCAGCCGCCCCAGCCGAACAGCGAGCCCGCCGCCGTCCAGGCCACCAGCAGCGGCCCGAGCACCCGCCGCCGCGGCCGGATCCGGAAGACGATGGCCAGCAGCGCCGCCGCCGCGGCCACCGCCATCACCGCGGCCGCCCCGTTCATCACCGCCACGCCCCGGCCGCTCTCCTCCGCCATGGCGACCGGCAGCCCGGCGGTGCCACCGAGCGCCCAGTAGGCCCGGCCCCCCGCGACGCCCGCGGCGAGCAGTGCGGCGACGCAGGCGAGGACGCGCTGCACGGTCAGCGTGGGGGAGTCGGGGAGGTCGCCGATCCGCTCCCTCAGCAGCCCGGCCCAGCGCCGGCGGGCGTAGAGCGCGAAGGCGGTGATCAGCGCGAGGCCCTGGACGGCGAAGCCGCCGTACACGACGAGGAAGACCCAGTCGCCGAGCCCCTTGTCGTCCGGGCCGTGGTGCTCGGGCCCGAGCAGCAGGAAGCTCAGCAGGTACAGCGGCAGTACGGCCAGGATCGTGCCGAGCAGCCCGGTCGCCACCCACATCGGGAACGCCACCAGCCCGGCCGGTGCCCGTCGCCCCCACGGCCGGACGAACGCCAGCGCCAGCACCACGGCGATCGCGTCCATGCCGACGGTCAGCAGGTTCACCAGCCACAGCCGGTCCATCGCGGCGGGGTCGTCCGTCCCCACCGGGTGCCCGGTCAACCACAGCAGCTTCAGCGTCAGGTACGGTGCGGTCGCCGCCACCGCCGTCCATGCCGCCCCGGCCCGTACCGCGTGCTCGTCGATCCTCATGCCGCCACCATCCCGCCGGGCCCCGCTCCGGGTCCTCCGCCCGGGGCGCGATCCCCCTCCCCCCGCCGGGGGATCCCGGGCCCCTCCCGGTCAGCCCACCCGGTGGATCAGCCGGTCCTCCTCGTCGGTCCGGCCGTCCGGGGCGGCGGCCAGCCCGAGCCGCTCGGCGAGCCGCCGCGAGGGCAGGTTGCCGGCGTGGATCAGGGCGACCACGGGGATGCCGGGGAAGCGCGGCAGCGCCTCGGCCATCGCCGCCCGGGCCGCCTCCGCCGCGTACCCCAGGCCCCAGGCGGACGGCTGGAACCGGTAGTAGAGGTTGAACACCCGCTCCCCGTCCAGGGTGTGCAGGTACAGCCCGGCGAACCCGATGATCGCCCCCGGCTCCTCCCGCGTGGCGACGGCGCAGTATCCGACGTCGTCCCGCATCCAGTCGGCGACGAACCCGTCCAGCATCTCCCGCGCCTGGGCGATCTCCCGCTGCGGCCCGTGCGGGTTGAACCGGTTGGTCTCCGGATCGCCGTGGATCGCGAACACGGCCTCCAGATCGCTGTCCTGGGGCCGCGTCAGCACCAGCCGCTCGGAGACGGCGACGGTAGTGCGGGCGTCGGCGCGCTGGGCGGTGGCGCGCTGGGTGGCGGAGTACTGGGCGGTGGCGTGCTGGGCGGCGGTCATGGCGGGTCCCCGTGTCTCGCGTCATAGGTCAGCCGACGATAGGGCATTGCCTTGACACCCGCCCGCGCATTTTCCGCCCGCTAGTGTCCTGCGCCAGGAATTCGTTCAAGATATGAGGCGAGTCGTTCGAGGATCTCGTCGGCGGTCTTGGTCCAGGTGAACGGGCGGGGGTTCT